>JAGGSD010000398.1 GCA_021159265.1 Syntrophobacterales bacterium
TATTCGGATTTAAGTTTTGCAAGGACTTATCAGCCATAAAGAAATTCTTTTGCCATTTTTGCCTGTCTGCGTGCCTGCCTGTGCGTGTCCGCACCTGTCTGCCGTGTAGGCGGCACAGGCAGGTATGAAGATACCATGTGCCATTCGATCAAGCAATAATGATTGAAAGAAGTTAATCTGCCGCGTAGCGGCTTACTTGACCAAAGGCATGCAGCGGACGGCGCTGCGCGCCGCCGCTGATGCTTAACGTTATACGCTAATCCTTTTAAGGGAGTTGAAATAATATGGAACCAATCCTTATACTTGGAATCATTATATTTACAGGTTTTGTTACTAGCGAGCTATGTACTCGTATTGGATTACCCAAAGTAACCGGGTATATTCTTGCAGGTCTGATCCTCAATCCGAAGTTGACACATTTTATTCCCGACTCATTTGTTGAACATACAGCAGTTGTTACAAATGTAGCGTTATCATTCATTACATTCTCTGTAGGTGGAACATTATTGTTTTCAAGAATTCGTTCACTGGGGAAACCAATTATTTTTATAACCTTTTTTGAATCTGAATTTGCGTTTTTGTTTGTTGGCGTTTTTTTTATCATATTAGGACCATTAGTCGTTTCTCAGCCTGAATTTACTTTTGTGTCATTTTTTATTCCTCTTGCTTTATTATTAGCTTCTCTTTCATCGCCGACTGATCCTTCGGCTACATTGGCGGTTGAGCACCAATACAAAGCAAAAGGTGAAGTTACGTCGACAATTATGGGTGTGGCAGCATTTGATGACATTCTTGGCATAATAAATTACAGTCTCGCAGTTTCTGTAGCTGGCATTTGTATTCTGGATCAATCCCCGGGGATTTATTCTATTGCTCAGCCGTTTATCAAGATTTTGGGTTCTATCGTTGGGGGCTGTTTGTTTGGGTTTTTATTGAATATTTTAACAAAAATAATTAAAAAAGAAACTGAAGGAGTATTAATCACTCTCATAATTAGTCTGTTATCGTTATGTTATGGCCTTGCAGGAATGTTTGGTGCGGATGAACTTTTATCTACAATGACGATGGGGATTGTTGTTGTAAACTACAACATAAAAAAAGAAGAAATATTTAAAATACTCGAAAGATATACTGAAGAACTGATTTTTGTTCTTTTTTTTACAATAAGCGCGATGCATCTTGATTTTTCAGTAATGGTGTCAAATTATTTTTTTATAATTATTTTTGTAGTATTTCGTTCAATCGGCAAATTTAGTGGAACGATCCTAGGCGGTAAAATTTCAAAATCATCCTTATCCGTACAAAAATTTACAGCTGGCGGCTTAATACCGCAGGGTGGTATTGTGATTGGTTTAGTATTGGTTGTTAAACAAAATCCTGCTTTTAATTCAATTTCAGATATTATTTTAAATGTCATCATTGGAGCAACGATTATCCATGAAATTCTTGGGCCTGTCATTTCCAAATTTGCACTTGAGAAAGCAGGAGAAATAACTTTAAATAAAAAAAGCGTATAACAAAAACATTAACGCCGACAAAGGGGCAGTGTTTCGAATTAGTTTAGTACGTTGGTTTTGTTAGCGATTATTTTCGTTTCTAATGTTCAGTGCCCATAGCCCCTTTGCGGGTTATGTTTAGCATTAGCCCTCCATCCAGAGTACCCAATGCTTCCCTGGAGTGGGTAGAAATGAGCTGATGAATTTTTACACTAATAGGAGGATTTGTCCAATGTTCACTTCTTTTTTCTTGAAGATGTTGAATAGAGAGGCAGCGTCACCCAAGCACAAATCTGAAAGAATTATCGAGAGTCTTCAGATACAAGAAGGTTACACAATTGCGGACATAGGGGCGGGAGGAGGATATTTCACACTTGAATTTGCCAAGAAAGTGGGAAGTATTGGCAAAGTGTATGCAGTAGATACTCAGTCAAAGTATCTTGATTTCATAAGGCGCCAGGCTGAGCGCGGAGGAGTTGATAATCTCATCGTGGTATTGGCAACAGAGGACGGGATGCAACTGCCAGAAGCTGTTCTTGACCTTATTTTTGCCAGGAATGTGTTTCATCACTTGAGTGAGCCAGGCATATACTTCCGCAATCTCAAGGGGTTTTTGAAGCCAAGCGGGAAAGTAGCGATCATTGATCACAAGCCAAAAGGTGGATTCGGTTTTGTTAGTCTATTCAGACATCATACGCCTGAGGAAGTGATATTGCAGGAGATGGAAAATGCAGGTTATTTTCTGGTGGAGTCGTTCGATTTCCTGTCGGGACAGACGTTTAATCTATTCGGTGTGAAGCGATTCGAAGGGGCGGGCTAACAAATAAAGGATTAGTCCCGAGTCGAGGAACGAGTGCTCGGAACCAATCCATGGTTCAAGAAGACGATTAATTGGCACAGAATTTGATAAAGGGGGATTGCTTCGAGTTCGTGATTATTCGGAATTCCGGGGACACAATACTTAATTCTTAATCAAGCATATTGAGAATCTTTTGGATCGTGAAGTTGCTGCTGAAAGTTTGACCCTTTTATGATCGATTTCGATAGTAGTCTTGGAATAGCGGATTTCGTGATTTTCAGCAATTTTGTCCATAAAAATTGGCGGAAGTGCATGGGAATCGAACCCACCTGGGACGGTTCTAGCGCCCCACACTGGATTTGAAGTCCAGGAGGCCCACCAGTGACCTTGGCACTTCCGCTAATACTGTGGGAAGCGGGTATTTATAAATAGCCGGGTTGTGATGTCATCTCAAAAGAACCGTCTATTAACTGAACGGTTACCTTCTCGCCTGTTTTTACTGCTGTTATTTCTTCAGGAAGTACAATAATCCCGTTTGCCCTGACCATCGATTTTAAGATGCCGGAGCCCTGCTCTCCCGTCGTTACCGCGGTATATTGGCCATCTTCGTAACTTACCGTGGCTCTGATGAAATATTTCAACCCCTCTTTTTTCCTTATATTTTCTTTGATGGTAGCCCTTATAACTTTGCGAAAGAGATTTTTATGCCCCGTCATTTTCAGGATTGAGGGCCGTACATATTGTTCAAAGGTAATCATGGATGATACAGGGTTGCCGGGAAGGCCAAAGATCAACTTTCCTTCCATTGTGCCGAAGGTGAGAGGCTTTCCCGGGCGTTCGGCTACCTGCCAGAACTCTATCTTGATTCCCATATCCTTCATCACGTCTTTTACAAAGTCATAATCTCCAACGGATACACCCGCTGACGATACGATGATATCCGCACGCATGGCATACTTAAATTTTGCAGTGATGTCTTCCTTTGTGTCTTTTGCTATTCCGATCTGAAGGGGGGTGCCGCCGCATTCTATGACCTGAGCGGCAATTGAATAACTGTTGCTGCTGATTATCTTTTCCGGTGAGATAACCCCGTCGATATCAATAAGTTCATCTCCTGTTGCAAGGATGGCAACGAGGGGCTTCTGGTAAACTTGGACATAAGAACGTCCGAGGGAAGCCAGCATTCCAATTTCTGCAGGTCGTATGATTTTCCCCGCCTGAAGAACCGGTTCTCCTTCCTTTACATCTTCTCCCGCATATCTGATGTTTTCGCCTGCTTTCACCTCTTTAAGTATCTTTACCCTGTCCCCGTCCGGTTCGGTATTTTCCACCGGTATGACGGCGTCAACCCCTTGAGGAATAGGTGCGCCCGTCATAATTTTTGCTGCTTCCGCAAAACCTACGATTTTGGCAGGCATATGTCCTGCCGGGATATCCTCAATAATATCGAAAAGGAGGGGGGTTCCCCGGGAGGCTCCCATGGTATCCTTTGAATTAACGCCGTAACCGTCCATGGCGGAGTTATCTTTTGGCGGGATATCACGGCAGGCGCATACATCTTCGCTGAGAACCCTGCCCAGGGCATTCAAAATGTTGATTTTTTCGATACCAAGGGGAGAAGTCGAGCTGAGAATATAATTTAATGCTTTTTCAACTTTAATCATATTTACACATTCTGCTGTCCTGATTTTTCAGGTTTAATATCTTAAAGTTGTATTGTTGTCAATATTTTGCGCTTGAATAAATACTATTGATGTTATAAACGTAATCGTTGCTTGAATAAACTGGTTGTCAGAGGGAAAAACATGAACTTTACAGATTTGCAAAACAGGATCAAAAAATTATTGAAAGAAAAAAATGCCATTCTTCTGGTTCATTATTATCAGCGGGGTGAGATTCAGGATATTGCAGATATCCTGGGGGATTCTCTGGCATTGAGTATAGAGGCGGCCAAGACGGATGCGGATATTATTGTATTTGCGGGTGTGCGTTTTATGGCAGAGAGCGCCGCTATCCTGTCGCCGGATAAAACCGTGTTGCTCCCGAGAGAGGAATCGGGATGCCCTCTTGCGGACATGATTACCGTCCCGCAGTTGGGAAAAGCCCGTGAGGAAAATCCTGATGCAAGTGTAGTAGCTTATGTCAACTCATCAGCTGAGGTCAAGGCGCATAGTGATATCTGCTGCACTTCTGCAAATGCTGTCAGGGTGGTGAATTCCATTACAGATGCGAAGAGGGTTCTTATGATCCCGGACGGGAATCTTGCCCGTTACACTTCACTGCATACGGACAGGGAGATTATTCCGTGGAAGGGTTACTGTCCCGTTCACCATTTTGTCACCACTGAGGAGGTGCAATCCGTAAAAGATCGATATCCCCGGGCTAAATTTGCCGCCCATCCGGAATGCAGGCCGGAAGTTCTGGAAATGGCGGATTTTGTTGGCAGTACGGGAGGAATAATTCGATTTGCAAGGGAAACGGATGCCGGAAAAATCATAGTCGGCACCGAACTCGGAATTATCCACCAGTTGGAAAAAGAAAATCCGGACAAGACATTTATCCCTGTCTCAGACAAGCTGATCTGTCAAGATATGAAGTATATTACACTCGAGGATATATATGACGCCCTTGTAGAGATGAAACACGTTGTAACGGTGCCTGACAGGATAAGGATCGCTGCAAACAGGGCGCTGACCCGGATGCTGGAAGTATCGTAACGGCATGGTTTCGGGTTTCGAATTGCGAGTTTAAAGTCAAAACCCGAAACCCAAAACCTGAAACTATTTTCTTGTTTAGTGAGAAAAGTTATAGAAAAAAACAGATTGTTTTCTGATCCCTCCTTGCGTGCCTTCATTGACAGAATATCTCAGGGGGAAAAGCACATAACGGCCCGCGGGCTTCATGGCTCGTCAATGGCCCTTATCCTTTCTATCCTTGTTAGAAGCGTCAAAAGAACACTGCTAATCATCAGTCCCGGTATAGAGGAGGCAAAGGATGCCTGCCGGGATTTCTCTTTTTTCCTTGGTGAAGAAGATGTCTTTCTTATGCCCCCGCTGGATACGACATCCCAGGACATAATATCTTCTCAGAGAGATACAACGTCAAACAGGATAAAAACTCTTTGCAAATTGCTGCTGGATAAACCATCTGTCGTAGTCGTACCCTTAAAGGCCGCCCTACAAAAGGTTGTCCCCGCAAGTGTTCTCGGAAATTATCTGGAAACTGTGTCTATCGGAGATTACCTCGACAGGGATCAGTTTATTACAAAACTGACTGAAGGTGGCTATGAAAGAGTTCCATTGGTAGAAGAAGAAGGCGAATTCAGTATAAGGGGTCACATCATAGATGTTTATCCTCCCATCGTTCTGAACCCTTTGAGAATGGAGTTTGTAGGGGATGAAATAGAGTCGATCAGGGAATTTGATCCGATAACCCAGCGCTCCAGAAAGGAATTGCCTGAATTCATTCTCCCTCCCGCAGGCGAGTTGATCATGTCCGCAGGAGCAAAGGAAAGAGCCCTGAAAAATTTCAGAACCAGGGCAAATGATCTGGAACTCTCCAGGGCGCATAGAGACCATCTTATCAATATCATCGACAATGGCCTGACGTCTTCTGTCAATCCCCATCTTTTGTCTCTGTTTTACGGGAATTTGGCTTCAGCTTCCGACGGTCTTGATACACTCTTTGATTATGCGCCAAAGAACAGTATTGTTGTCCTTGATGATTTCCCTGCCCTTGAACAGGCGGAGGAGAGCATTGAAAATGGTATAGACCGGTTTTTACTGAAGGCCAGAAATGAAGGAAAATTTTATCTGGAAAAGGATTCCTTTTTCGTACCGGTAAATAATCTGTTAAAAGTATATGAGTACCTCCAGCGTGTATATTTGGAAAACCTGCAGATTGATGCACATCGCGGCGCTGGTAAAGATGCCGTCAGATTTAACGTAGAACAAAATGTGGGGTTGAAGCAGGATAAATCGACATTCTTAAAGAGGGAAAATGGCCTGCTTACTGCTCTTGCAGACAAGATAAAAAATTGGATTAATGAAGGAAACCTCGTTGTCTTTTTGTGCGGCGAGGAGGATCAGCAGCGAATGTTTCACCTGCTGGAGGGGTATTCTCTTCCCGTCAGACAATCGGAGTTGCCATTTTTTTCTGAGCTTGATGTTCATAATGGTCAAGGCCGTTTAATACTCCAGATCGGTAAAATCAAAGAAGGATTTTGCTATCCCTCCATGAAACTGATTGTTATCGGTGAAGAAGAAATCTTCGGCAGAAAAATAAAGAGGAAAAGAAAAGCTTATGCCAGAGAAGGCTTCTTTCTCAAATCATTCGGGGAGTTACAGGAGGGTGATTTTGTCGTGCATGGGGACCACGGCATAGGTATTTACCGTGGATTGAAAAAGCTGGAAATAAGGGATGTTGAAAATGATTTTCTCCTTTTAGAATATATGGGAGGGGACAAACTGTACATTCCCGTAGATCGACTGGATCAAATTCAAAGATATATTGGTCCAGATGGCCATATTCCGGGTGTGGACAAACTGGGAGGCACATCGTGGGAAACGGCAAAAAGCAGGGTTAAAAAATCGGTCCGCGCCATTGCGAAAGAACTGGTTGCAATCTATGCTGCCAGGGAGGTCATGGAAGGGCATAAATTTCCTCCTCCTGACAGATATTACGAAGAATTCGCGTCTTCTTTTGAGTATGAGGAAACACCCGACCAGGCAAATGCCATCGAAGATGTAAATATGGATATGAGTGATTCCAAGCCTATGGACAGATTAATCTGCGGGGACGCCGGTTTTGGCAAGACCGAGGTGGCGGTCAGGGCTTCCTTCAGGAGCGTCATGGATGGCAAGCAGGTGGCGGCCCTCGTTCCGACAACGATTCTTGCGGAGCAGCACTATCAGACATTTTCCGAAAGGTTTGAGAATTATCCCGTTCGCATTGAGGTTCTTAACCGGTATAAAACAAAGGCAGAGCAAAAAAAGATCGTGGAGGATATAAACAGGGGATTGGTGGATATCGCCATAGGGACGCAAAGGGTTTTACAGAAAGATGTGACTTTCAAAGATCTGGGATTGGTGATTATTGATGAAGAGCAGCGTTTTGGAGTCAGCGATAAAGAAAAGTTAAAAAAGCTTCGCAATCTTGTCGATGTCCTTACGCTGTCGGCGACACCGATACCAAGGACTTTGCAATTGTCCCTTGTCGGGATGAGGGATTTATCGGTTATTGATACCCCCCCTCAGGATCGACAGTCTGTCAAGGTCTATGTAGCGGAATTCGACGGGGATGTAATAAAAGAAGCTATTGAAATGGAACTGGCAAGAGGCGGGCAGGTTTTCTTTATTCACGATCGTGTCAAATCCATATACAGTATGGCCCGTTTTGTGGAAAAACTTCTTCCGGAGTCAAAAATCGGGGTTGCACATGGCCAAATGAAAGCAAGGGATCTCGAGAAGGTCATGGTAAATTTTATAAAGAAAGAGTATAATATTTTGATTTGCACCACGATTATTGGAGCCGGGGTTGATATCCCTGCGGCAAATACCATTATTATTAATCGTGCGGACAGATTCGGACTTTCTCAACTGTATCAACTCAGAGGCAGAGTAGGAAGATCAAAAGAAGAAGCCCGATCTTATCTCCTGATTCCGAAAGGAGTGGCGCTTTCTCGTAATGCCCGGAAGAGACTCAAGATCATCCAGGAGTTTTCTGAACCGGGGGCAGGGTTAAAAGTTGCGACACATGATCTCGAAATAAGAGGAGGGGGAAATTTCCTGGGGGCGTCACAATCGGGTCACATATCTGCTGTCGGCTACGAGATGTACACAGAGTTGATGGAAAAGACGGTAAGGGAATTAAAAGGAGAGAAAGTTCCTGAAGAGGAAATAAGGCCTGAAATTAATTTTGGCCTGCCTGCTTTTATACCGGATGATTATATTGCAGATGAGCACAGCAGGCTTGTAACCTACAAAAAGATATCGGCGGCCGCTTCGGAGGAGGATTTATCTGAGATGAGAGAGGGGTTGATCGATTGCTATGGTTTTGTGCCGCCCGAAGTTGACAATCTCATGGAAATCATCACGGTCAGAAATTATCTGAAGAAAATAATGGTAAAAAAAATGGAGTATGACGGGACAAATATGTTTATCGCTTTTCATGAGAATAGTCCCCTAGATCCATTGAAGATCATTAATCTCAATCGAAACGGAAAATTGCCGGGAATGAAATTCACGCCTGACTTCAAGCTCCTCGTCTCCATGCCCGGGCTTAAAAAAAATGAAATTATCGATAAAGCTAAAAATCTGCTGAAAGAATTAATGAATTGATCAAAGGAGCGGCAATGAAGAATTTAAAGATATTGACAGCGATATGTGTTTTTTCGTTCATTACGGCAGTTTCATCGAGTGCCGCGGTGATAGACAGAATAGTGGCTGTTGTAAACGATGATATTATAACACTATCTGAATTGAACAGAGATCTCGAATCTTATATGAAAAGAGCGGGTAAATCTTTTAAGGGGACGGACAGAGAAAAATTCACGGAACAGTTGCGTTCAGCCATTTTGAATGATCTTATCAATAGGAAACTTGTTATCCAGGAAGCCAAAAAAATAGGAATTGTTGTAACAGATGGTGACATAGATGATGCGATAGAAGATACTCTTAACAGAAGAAAGATGTCCATGAAAGAAATGAAAGCCGCCATTGCCGGAGATGGGCATACATTTGAAGAATACAGGGAAGAGGTCCGTCAGCATCTGATGAAAATGCGCTTGATAGGCAGAGAAATCAGAAGCAGAATCACCGTAAGTCAGAAGGAAATTGGTGATTATTACCGTCAGCACAGGAATGATTACGAAGGAAAAGAAGCTGTCAGAATAAAACAGATACTGATTATTATTCCCACAGGTTCTGATATAGAAACAAAACAAAAACTGAAAGAAAATGCTGAAGAAATATTGAAGAGATTAGAGAGCGGTGAATCCTTCAGCACATTGGCGGCAAAGTTCTCTCAAGGTCCGGCGGCAAAAGCGGGTGGTGACTTGGGTTATGTTGAAAAGGGACTGATGTTCCCGGTGGTGGATGAGATAGCCTTTAAATTAAAAACAGGAGAAACGAGCAAGATTATTGAATCCCCCATAGGATTTCATATCATTAAAGTCATTGATAAAAGGGGGGCGGGGGTTAAGCCGCTCGATTCGGTTAGGGAAGAGATCATGAGAAAAATAGGCAACAAGAAGATAGAGAGAAAGTTTCAGAAATGGCTTAAAGAGAAAAGAGAGGGATCTCTTATTGAGATAAGACTGTGAAAAAGTTTCGAGTTTCAAGTTGGCGCCCTGTCGGGCGAAATGTTTTCCAGTTTATATCCAATGTTTCAACTTTTTCCGAAGCCTCGAAACCCGAAACTAGAAACTTAAACTATGAAATACCTAAAGATCAGGGGCGCATGTCAGCATAACCTGAAAAACATAAACATCGATATTCCGAAAGATAAACTTGTTGTCATTACGGGTGTCAGCGGTTCGGGCAAATCTTCTCTGGCTTTTGATACCATATATGCCGAGGGCCAGAGACGATATGTGGAATCGCTTTCTACCTATGCCCGTCAGTTTATAGGTCAAATGGATAAGCCTGAAGTTGAATCCATCGAGGGTTTGTCTCCCGCCATAGCAATTGAACAGCGAACATTAAGCCAAAACCCCCGTTCCACAGTGGGGACGGTAACGGAAATATATGATTATCTCCGCCTCCTGTATGCCCGTGTCGGTGTTCCTCATTGTTACCGGTGCGGAAGGGAAATAAAATCCCAGACCGTTGACACAATGGTGGACAGCATACTTTCCCTTCCGGCGCAGGCAAAGATCAATATTCTCGCGCCTGTTGTAAGGGGGAAGAAGGGTGAATTTCAGAAGGAACTTAAAAAATTGCGGAGGGATGGGTTTGTCCGGATTCGTGTTGACGGCAAAGTTAAAGATCTCTCTGATGATATCGTTCCGGACAAAAAGAAACGTCATGAAATTGATGTCGTTGTTGATCGTCTAATCATTAACAGCGGGATCAGACAACGTTTGAGAGATTCAGTGGAGATTGCCCTGAGTCTTTCAAAGGGACTTATAAAAGTTCAGATTATAGATGGCGGAGAGGAGCTGGTTTTTAGCGAGGCCTATGCCTGTCCTGATTGCGGTATAAGCGTACCAGAGCTTTCCCCGCGCATGTTCTCTTTTAACAGTCCCTATGGCGCCTGTCCCAAGTGCGGGGGGCTCGGCACAGATGTGTATTTTGATGAGAATCAGGTTGTTCCTGAACCGGGACTTTCTATAAGGGGCGGGGCTATTGCTCCCTGGGAGGGGAGAAAATCTCTTTATTTTTATCAGATGCTGGATGCCCTTTCCAAACACTACACGTTTGATATTAATGCTCCCTTCAATCAACTGCCTGAAAAGGTCAGACAAGTGCTTCTGTATGGTTCCGGAGATGAAGAAATTCAGTTCTATTACGACAGAGGCAACAGGAGATATTTTTATAGCAAGGTCTTTGAAGGTGTAATGACCAGACTCAAGCGGCGCTATATGGAGGCGGATACTCATGAGATAAGAGATGATCTGTCAAGGTATATGAATATGAGGAATTGTGCTGCCTGTGGCGGCGCCAGATTAAAAGAGGAAAGTCTATCGGTGACCGTGGGAGGAAAGAATATATATGAAGTGTGCCGGATGTCGATCGGCGAATGCATGGATTACTTCAATTCTCTGTCCCTCTCTCATCGGGAATCCGTCATTTCGGAGAGAATACTGAAGGAAATCAGGGAAAGGCTGAAATTCCTTGTGGATGTAGGAATGGATTATCTGAATCTGGCGCGGTCTGCGGGTACCCTTTCGGGCGGCGAAGAACAACGTATAAGACTTGCTACTCAGATAGGATCAGGCCTCACAGGTGTTCTTTATGTCCTGGATGAACCTACGGTAGGGCTCCATCCAAGGGATAATGCCCGTCTTATCGCTACTCTGAAGAAACTGCGGGATTTGGGGAATACCGTCCTGGTGGTGGAACATGATGCCGAAATGATGATTTCCTCTGATGACGTTGTCGATATGGGACCCGGCGCGGGATTGGATGGAGGAAGAGTCATCTTTCATGGTACACCCGGGGAGATTTGTAAATCAGAGGATTCCCTCACAGGAAAGTATATTTCAGGAAGATTGTCGATTCCCGTACCGGAAAAACGAAGAAACAATTCCGGCCGCTTTATAATCATAGAAGGAGCATCGGAAAATAACCTGAAAGACATAGAAATCAAAATCCCCGTGGGTCTTTTTACCTGTGTTACGGGTGTATCGGGATCGGGTAAAAGCACCATGGTGATCGAAACCCTTTACAAGGTACTGCGCAGGAGACTGAACAGATACAGGGGGCGGATGGGGAAAATAAAAAGAATAAGGGATGTCGGCGGGATTGAAAAAGTTGTTGCCATGAACCAGCAGCCCATAGGGCGTACCCCCCGCTCAAATCCAGCCACCTATACAGGCGTGCTTTCACACGTACGGGATCTTTTCAGCCAGCTTCCGGAATCGAGAATGAGGGGATATAAACCCGGCAGGTTCAGTTTCAATGTTAAGGGAGGAAGATGCGAAGCGTGTCAGGGAGATGGCTTAAAGAGAATAGAAATGCATTTTTTGCCCGATGTTTATATAACCTGTGATGTATGCGGGGGAAAGAGATTTAATGAGGATACTCTGGAGATTCGCTACAAGGGAAAGAATATAGCGGATATCCTGGATATGACCGTCAATCAGAGTCTCTCTTTTTTCAATAATATCCCCATAATAAAATCAAAATTGCAGCTTCTTTACGATGTGGGCCTGGGCTATATCAAATTGGGTCAATCCGCTACGACCCTGTCCGGGGGTGAAGCCCAGAGATTAAAACTGGCCAGGGAACTGGGGAAGAGATTCAGGCGCAATATCCTTTATATTCTTGACGAACCAACGATCGGGCTTCATTTTGCCGATATTCACAGACTTCTTGAAGTATTGATGAGATTGGTTGATATGGGAAACACAGTCGTGGTGATCGAACACAATCTGGATGTAATCAAATCGGCCGATTATCTTATTGACCTCGGCCCCGAAGGAGGAGAAGGTGGAGGAAAGATCATTGCATCCGGCACACCAGAGGAAGTAGCAAAAACAGAAGGTTCTCTGACGGGTAATTTTTTGAGGAATGTTTTGTAGGTTTCCTTTTTGGCTCCGGATTTTGTTTCAGGCCTGACGAAGCTGACGCTTTTTTCGTAAATACGCATTCCAAATGCAGTCCGGGGACAAGAATGGAACCTTGAACCTGTGAACGGTTACGTATATATTTAGATCATGTAATTACTCGCGTAGTCAGGCTGAAGTTATTTAGTCCGTTAATTGTAAAGTTCATGCAAAAATGGCAAAAGAATTAAAAACAATCACGAAACCACGAAAAAAAAGAAAGTGCGAAATTAAATTTTCTTTTTCGTGTTTTCGTACTTTCGTGTTTTCGTGATAAAAATATATCTTGTTTGGTTCCGGCTTGTTCGGATTAGGAATCAATAAGAAATAAAGTAACCGTTCACAGGTTCAAGGGTTCAATGTTCCATTCTTGTCCCCGGGCTGCATTTGGGATGCGTATTTACGAGAAAAGCGTCAGCTTCGTCAGGCCTGAACCAAAATCTGGAGCCAAATTGGCAATTATTTGCGAAAATGAGCATTTTTGACGAGGACTTCAGGTCTTTAATGCTGCCTTTGTCCTTAACGCTGAACCATGAACCTGTGAACGGTTACTAATTATCTTTCTTGTTATAAAGGTAAATTTCTACATATGTGGAAATACGCGGAAAACCGAAGGGCTATTGTTTGTGCTTTGGACCGGATGCTGAGAATGTGATTTACAACTGACAGTGTATTTGTATTATCCTAACCCGAACAAGCCGGAACCAAACAAGATATATTTTTATTACGAAAACACGAAAAAGAAAATTTAATTTTGCACTTTCTTTTTTTTCGTGGTTTCATGATTGTTTTTAATTCTTTTGCCAATTTTGCCTGTCTGCGTGCGGACACGCACAGGCAGGCACGAACTTTACAATTAAGGGACTAAGGTGCACCCAATTACCTGGGTGGTTTCAGTTTTAAACTAATATCTGAATCAACTATTTTATTTCTGCAAGCCACGCAAAGAGCTTGACATCTTTTTCTTTATGGTTCAGGATATATTCAGATTCAGAGACCTTTGCAGAATGTTCAATTTTGTTCAAGTTCAAGGAAGGCGAAGATTTTAACCACAGGAATATATTGGATATTTCGAGGATTAAAATTTGAGCCTGACCTGTCTGCGTGC
>JAGGSD010000094.1 GCA_021159265.1 Syntrophobacterales bacterium
AACGGATTAATAATCATGGATGTTTCTGCAATAAGAGCCCTGTAACTTGCTTTTGTATTTCCAACGGGATAGTGTTGTTCATATTTGACCATAAATGGAATGGCCCGCACATTATAGCAGGAAAGACTTTTTCTAAAAGGCCAACGGCCTTTTCCTTTCTTCTCTCAATCTTTTCCAGCCCTCCATAGCTGTCCCCCTTCATTTCGTTGAATCCAAAGTCATCGATGAGCAGGATTTGCCGGACGGCATCAAGCTGGAGGTTGACTTTTAATATTTCCCAGAACCTGCGGTAAGTCTTATGAACGCCAAGATCGGCGGAATCGGCAGCAACAAATTCAGGATTAGCAAATGACTCTTTTGCTGCCATAGCCTGAACATCCAGTTCACCGGGGAACTTAAGAATATAGCCGGTTGCCTCGGCATAATGGTCTGTGGCAATGACCGTGCAAACACCTGGATGTTCGTCCAATATTCGAAAGATGTGCTTCCACTGCTTATCCACACTGGAATGGCCAAGATAAATCTCGACAAACCGGGAGGCGGCGAGGATAATTATTTCATCCGATATTCCCGAAGAGAATTTGTCTTTTACTCTCTTTGCCATCACTTTCTTGTAGCTGAAAGATGCGGCGCTTCCTTCTTCCCAGGTGGGATTAACAATTTCCTCCCAAGAGATCTCAGGACTTGTTATGCCCAGGTCCACCAGACCGCTTTCCCTCAACTCCTTCATCAAATTCCCGGGCCTTGTGAACAGAACGGCGTCCAGGCTCAATGTCCCCGAATATTCGAAAATGATCAGTTTTTCCGGTTCCATGCTCTTCGTTTATTAACCCGGTTTTTGCAGTAGCGCTCCAATGTCATTAGCTTCAACAATTTTATTATTAATTATCACGAAGAACACGAAGATAATTAACGTCCTTCGTGATCTTCATACACTCCTCCTCTTGCCCAGCTTTATGGCACAGAACTCTCCACACATGGTACAGCCCTCATCTCCTGCGCTTTTACTCTTCTCCAGGAATCTCCCGGCCCTGTCCGGATCAATCGCCATTTCTATCTGACCTTCCCAGTTGAATTCTTTCCTGTACTTTGCCATAAGCATGTCCTTTTCAAAAGAACCGGGGAAACCCTTTGCAATATCGGCAATATGGGCGGCAATTCTTGAAGCGATAACCCCTTCTTTCACATCTTCCAGATTGGGAAGTTTTAAATGTTCCGCCGGAGTGACATAACAGAGGAAATCAGCTCCGGCCGAGCCTGCAATGGCTCCGCCTATCGCCGAAGTAATATGATCATAACCGGGAGCAATGTCCGTCGGAAGGGGACCGAGAACATAAAAAGGCGCATTATGGCACAGACTCTTCTGCAGTGTAACATTGGCTTCAATTTCTTTGATGGGCACATGTCCCGGCCCTTCAATCATCACCTGAACGCCGTAAGCTCTTGCCCGTTTGGTTAATTCACCCAATAAGATAAGTTCCTGTACCTGTCCCCTGTCGGTCGCATCGGCTAAACATCCGGGCCTCAGACCATCGCCAAGGCTTAAGACCATATCATAGGTTTTTGCAATCTCAAGCAACCTGTCAAAATCTTTATACAGCGGATTTTCTTTCCCATTATAATCCATCCATTTTGCAAGAATAGACCCTCCCCTGCTGACGATTCCGAGAAGACGTCCTTCCGAATTAACGCTGTCTGCGCTTCTTATCGTTACACCGCAATGAACGGTAATAAAATCAACACCATCTTCACCGTTTTCTTTAATAACCCTGAACATATCGTCGGCGGTCATCTCTACGATGGCTTTTTCATTATTCAGCATGAACGTGGCAGCCTGGTATATGGGAACGGTCCCGACAACAAGGGATGAGGCTTTAACGATCTCTTCCCTGATCTTTCCCACATCCCCGCCGGTAGAAAGGTCCATTACCGCATCCGCTCCGGCAGACTCTGCTATTTCAATCTTTTTTAATTCCAGATTCAGATCGACCAGATCTTTCGATGTTCCGATATTGGCATTGATCTTCGTTCTGAGACCTTTCCCTATGGCAAGTGGCAGAATGTCGGTATGTCTGTTGTTTCTGACCACCACAATATTGCCTTCTTCAACGCCTTTACGGATAAATTCGGGTGGCACCCCTTCCCGCCCGGCGCATATTTTCATTTCTTCCGATATGTTACCCTTTCGGGCAATTTCCAACTGTGTCATCTTAAAATTCCTTTTAAACAGGCCAGCTCTCCATCTTGTAAACAGCATCCCAATACATATATTCAAATCTGCTAACAGTGATAAAAATATCTCTCAGTTTTCCATATGGATAATCTTCACAAAAAGTATCCACGAAATTCCTGAGCTTATTCACGAGATTAAGATAATCTCCCGATAAAAAGACCGATGCCCACTCAACATATATCTCGTTTTTGTTTTCACTCAATTTATCTCTATGGTGTTTTGCAATTTCCGAGTATGACCAGAAGCACGGTAGAACAGAAGTAATGGATTCCTGATATGGTCTTAATGAACTCGTTGCGAGAAGAAAACTTCGATAGGATACATTTATGGGGAAGGCATCCACATTCATGGCATCTTCTATTTTATAACCCAGTTTATTAAGCAACTCTTCATATCCATTAAATTCACTTGTTGCTTCCAGATGTATCACGTCAGCAATCTCCTTCACAACATCTGCAGTATCCGCCCTTGAGCAAATGATACTGAAATTTTTAATTGCATTCACGAGATAATTATAGTCCTGAAGCACATAGAATCGAAACCTTTCCATTGGCAGGGTGCCGCTGTAAAGTTCAACTACAAAGGGATGCTCGAATATCTTTTTCCATATATGTCCGGCATCTTTTCTTAATTTTCCCGAGATTCTCATGGTTTCCGTCCCTGAACGACTATATAATCTCCTCTATCATACCCTTCTGTCGGTTCTTCAACCTCATCATTTGTATACTTCGGATGCCTCGTAAGTGTTTGAATATATTTCAAATCAACAAATCCGGCATCCTTCAACAGATCAGTAACTTCCCTCGTGGAACACCAGTTTGTCTCTTCGATAAATTTGATAGGATAGGGATCTTTCGGAGCCGTTTCAGGATCATGACTTCTTCTTATATAGGCCAGATCATACATCATTGCGTAGGAACCCTCCCGTGCCAGAAACGACACAACAACATGACCATTATGTTTCAAAATCCGGTATGCTTCACTTACCGCCTTTTTGCGATCCTTCACATAACTCAATACCGTTCCCAATAAAACCGTGCCGAATTTCTCATCCTCGTACGGAACATTTTCCGCCGTGCCGATTTTTACATTGACACCTCTTTTTCTTGCCAGGGCAGCCATACCCTCTGTGGGTTCCACTCCATATTTAATGCCCAGCCTCTCATCAAACAATCCGCTCCCGATACCGATGCTGACAGTATCTTCCGGCTCGGTTATAAAATACTTTTCAGCTAACAGTTCCGATTCAAACACCACTTTATTCTTGCTGAACCAGGTATCAAAATCTTCCGGGGTCTCCTCGAAAGGCGATCCCTCCTCTGAAGTAATTAACTCGGCGACTTTTTTACCGGAAAGGAGCATCCCGCCGAAGACAGGCCCCATCCGGGGACCACCGAAAGCGGCATTGGCGGCCATTCCGGTCACGAACACACCGGGACAGATCTCTTTCGTGTTCTCAATAGTGAGTCGTTCCGCTTTATCGGCCCACATGGAACGCTCACCAAGAATACTTCCTGTCTCCGTATTCAATACAATATCCGCCTTACGCTCAATTACACGGAGCACCTCTGTGTCATGTCCCGTCGCATCGATTATATGTTCTGCAAAAATAGATAGCGGATCCACATGGAGTCCCGCCATTTCCACGGGAGACCAGGTAATTACAAGACCGGTCACGCGACCTTCACGAATGATCACATCTTCCACGCTCATGCAGTTAAAGACCCTTGCGCCTGCCTTCACCGCATGGGAACAAATCGTGGTAACGGCTTCAACGGAATCTGCAGTATAGTAGCCCGGTTCATATTCTCTCGTTTTGATACCGAACAGATCGAGAATCTCTTTTCCCTCTTCCTGTACCACTATCTCGTTGAACATCATGCCGCCGCCCCACATGCCGCCGCCAATGCTCAACTTGCGCTCAAAAATCGCAACTTTTTTCCCGGCCTTCGCCAGAAACCAGGCAGCCACAAGACCGGCGGGACCGCTTCCCACAATAGCCACATCAACTTCGGTATATTCCATAAACTTCTGAGAAAACCGGTCGATAATTGCCTTCGTTATTACTATTTCATTCAGTTCCATTTTGAACCTCCTCTTTTTTCAGTGAAAAGGTGTAAGGTACAGGGTGCAAGGATCAAGGATCAAGGATAAGCCCTTAGCCCTTAGCCCTTAGCCCTTAGCCCTTAGCCCTTAGCCTTTTACCTTTTTAGCCCTCACCGCCTTAGATACATTCAATGCCTTGTCCGCCACTTCATCAGGATTCCTGCCCAGGATCCGGACTATCGGTTCCTTCCCTATGTCGCCACGATCAAAAATCATGTCCGGGATAGTATCACATTTTGATAAAACAATATTCGTACCCCATTCCAGAGAAGAACCCTCTTTTCTTTTTATTTCTTCCGGTTCATCTGACCGGCTGAAATGATCCACTGTATATCCCAGGTTCCTGCATATCTTTACGATATTTTCTGAAAACCTGATATTCATAGCCGAACGATATTCATTATTATACTGCATAACAGTAAGCACAATCCCGGCGACATGACTCGAGGCGCCAAACTCAGGATCATAAAGAGTTTTTGCTTCCTCACCGACGCGAATCATTCTCCCCGGTATGGCCGCAACGTCTCCCGCCTCGGCGGCATACGGAAGGGCATAAACGAAATTTGACTGGATTTCCGGGATAATACTACCGCATTTCGCATCCGTTAATCTCCGTATGGCCTCTTTTAACTCCTTAATACAATGGTATCGCTCACATTCCCTGAAAATATACGCCATGTGATTTGTCGGCCCGTGCCCACCGCCGATACGAAGGGAAAACCGGATGGCCGTCGTAATATAATCCTTTGCTCTTTTTATTGCTTCATATACGGTCATTCCCTGGGCGAGGCCGGTGGCTATGGCGGCGGAAGTCGTGCACCCCGTACCGTGTGTATCCTTTGTGTCTATCCTTCCGGATACGAACTCATGAAATATTTCCCCGTCATAGAAGATATCCAGGGCATCTCCCGGCATGTGTCCCCCTTTTACGAGAACGTTTCCGGCGCCCATTCCGTAGATTATTTCAGCCGCCTTTTTCATATCTTCAACGGTAGATATCTTCATTCCCGTCAGTTCTTCCGCTTCGGGAATGTTTGGTGTGATGACAAAAGATAACGGTAATAGTTCTTCAATCAGTGTCTTCTTGGCCTCTTCTCTGATCAGCATGGCTCCCCCTTTGGCCACCATAACAGGATCGACAACAAGTTTCTCAATCCCGTATTCTCTGATCTTTTTTGCAACAACTCTCATAATTTCAGAACTGGAAAGCATACCCGTCTTCGCCGCATCGATACCAATGTCGGTAGCAACCGAATCAAACTGTTTTTCCACAAAATCGACGGGGACTTCATGAATTCCCTGCACACCAAGGGTATTCTGAGACGTCAGGGCAGTAACGACACTCATGCCGAAACCACCCAGGGCGGTAATCGTCTTCAGATCCGCCTGTATCCCAGCCCCGCCGCCGGAATCGGAACCGGCTATAGTCAATACTTTTTTTAAATCCATAAGTTCCTCTCTCTATTTCTCTTTTTGCATAGATTAATCACCAAGCCAGTAAAGCTGCAAGGACTGAGCAACGAGCAATGAGGAATGAGTTGCAACCCGTAGCCTCAAACTTTGAAGTTCCTGATCACAAGGAGGTAACCTGACTTCACAGTAATAATCCCCTTTTCAGCTATTAATCTATTGCTGATCCCATACGGTCTTCCAATCTCCATAACACCACCCGATAAGGGGTACTCAAACCCTTCCAGTGTAACGCCGGCAACTTCGGAAGATAAAGGAAGGAGGGAAACGGTCTTACCCGCTTCACCTTCAACGATACTTTGTTGATTCACGATAAAGATCTCACACGTCTCATCAATAATCTTTATATCGATACCCTGTTTCACGCCCATGATTAAGAGAGAAATATTTGCAAGGGTATGATCGATTCTTCCTCCCAGGGCGCCGAAAATAAAAATCTCATCGGGCTGCAGCTTCAATGCATATTCGATGGCAAGCTGTGTATCCGTTTCGTCCTTATCCCCCGGATACGTCAGTATCGTGCTCCCCTTTTTATCAAAGTAACGCACAGTTTCATTATCAATTGAATCCATATCCCCGATAATAAATGCCGGGATGACATTGAGCGGGCGCAAATGTCTCGCTGCGCCATCGGCACATATAATGATGGGGGAATTCGCCTCCTTCAACCTTCGTCTGATAAATTCAGAATCATTAATGATCCCGTTGGAAATGATAAAGATTTGTTTTCCCATTGGTCAATTACAAGCCCTCACCCTAAACTTGAACCCTGAAACGTGAAACTAAAAAGGGGCCATAACCTTTTCCGGCTATGCCCCCTTAGAAATTCCCGTTTCAACTCCCTACGCTGGCATTACCCAGATCAGGTTCAAAGGGTATTTTCTCAGCCTCAGAGTTTATCGTAACAAACCCATAGGGGCACCCCTGAATCTTTATTTAATTTTTACACCATCTACTCCGGTTTTCGAAAATAATCAAGTAAAAATCAAGGTTGTATTTTTTGTTCCAGAACCTCCCTGATCTTTCGTGAGAGATTCTGGATATTCAATGGCTTTTGTATAAAACCATTACATCCGTGAGAGAGGATATCCCTTGCCTGGCCATTCAGGCTGTATCCGCTCGAGAGAAGAACCTTTACTCCAGAATCAATCTCTTTCAACTTGTCATATGTCTTACTGCCACTCATCTCGGGCATGATCATATCGAGGATGACCAAGTCAATATCATCATGGTTTTCTCTGTAAATCTCAACAGCTTCTTTCCCACTCCTCGCCAGCAAAACATCATAACCCAAAGTCAGCAGAGCCGCCTCCCCGACATCAATAATCATATCCTCATCATCCACAAGGAGAATCGTCTCATTGCCCATCAGAAGCTGTTCGTCTCCGGCTGCTGTCATCTGATCCACGACCTCTGCTTCCGATGCAGGCAGGTAGATATTAAAGGTTGTTCCTCTGCCTTTTTCACTGTAAACATTTATGATGCCGCCATGATTCTTTGTAATGCCATATGCTGAAGCCAATCCTAATCCGGTGCCTCTGCTCATCTCCCTGGTGGTAAAGAAAGGATCAAATATCCTCTTCTCCGTCTCCGCATCCATCCCCACGCCGGTGTCTGTTACGGATATCTTGACATAGTTGCCTGGTTCAACGTTGTAGGGCTTTACATAGTTTCGATCAAGCGTGACGTTCTCTGTTTTAATATATAGCTCGCCGCCTCCCGGCATTGCCTGCCAGGCATTGACGTAGAGATTTAACAAAACCTGGTTAATCTGTCCCCGATCCACCTCTACCGTCCAGATATCTTTTTCGTACTTCGTGTGAATATTTATTTCTTTTTTTGTGCGGCCAAACATACTCGAATTTTCCCTGACCAGTTCATTCAGGTCTGTCGGTCTGATTTCGTATTTACCGCCCCTGGCAAACCCCAGCAATTGTCTCGTAAGTTCCGCACCGCTTTGAACAAGCTGTTCAATAATTTTCAGATTTTTATAATATGGATTGGTGGGTTCCATGTTCAGAAGCGCAAGAGAGGCATTCCCCTGGATGCCCATGAGTAGGTTATTGAAATCATGTGCTATGCCACCAGCCAGCGTACCAATGGATTCCATTTTTTGTGACTGATGGAGCTTGGCTTCGAGCTTTTGCATCTCCTCCTCTTTTTTCTTACGTTCCGTATAATCTCTTCCGAGACAACGAAATCCCGTCGGCTTACCTTCTGAATCTCTCATCAGTGAAGCAGACATTTCAATGATCTTCTTGCTCCCGTCTTTCGCAATAATCTCATAGTTCACTACCTTTACAGGGTTTCCCGTCCGGTAAATTTTACTGAAGACCTCATACATTCCTCTGGCGGTTTCCGGTGTGGTGTATTCTCTGTTGTTCATGCCAGACAATTCATCACGTGAATATCCAAATAGCTTGGATACTACAGGGTTGATGAAGGTGAAATTGCCGGCAAGATCAAGTTCCGCGTATCCTTCTTCAATACTCTCAAGAATGTTACGGTACTTTTCTTCGCTCTTGTGCAGGGCTTCCTCTGCCTGTTTGCGGTCGGTGATGTCAATCAGCACCCCCCGTATTCCGACGACACGACCATTCTCTATGATGGGTCGAGCATTGGTTCTTATCCAGCGTATTTCACCGGATTTTGTCAACATTCGATATTCAGTCGCCTTGTTGTCACCTGATATAGCATTCTGAAATGCTTTCATCCTATCCGGAATGTCTCCCATATAAACAAAATCTGTGAACCTCCTGCCAACAATCTCGGAGGGACTATAACCGCCAATAGATTCGACATTGGGGTTTACATAGGTGATAACTGCATTTTCGTCTAACGAATAGATCACTTCACTTATATCTTCCACCAGGCTGCGGTATTTTTCTTCACTCTTCCGCAATACCTCTTCCACCTGCTTAAGTTCTGTAATATCTTTTGAGACCACTGTTACAGACGTTGTTTTGCCGTCTCTATTCTTAACGGGGCTCAATGTGCGAAGATGACAGGTGTTATCCCTGCGACTTCTGTTTTCATGCTGGATTGGCCTGCCGGTCTCAAATACCGATGCCACTTTTTCAGCAAACTTCTTTGCCCCCTCCTCAGAGTGAAACTCACTGTAAGGTTTACCAATAATATCTTCGAATTCCCGTCCAAGTCTTGCCCGGTAATGCTCATTAACGAAGAGGAAACGGCAATTCTTATCTACAAGGTACATGGAATCTACAGTCGATGCCAGGGAACGATATTTCTGCTCCGATTCCCGCAACGTTTCCTCCGCTTCCCATCGTTTCCGGCGTTCTTCCGCCTCATCAAGCGCCCGCTTCACCACAGGACCCAGACGAGAAAGCCTGTCTTTTAAAACATAGTCCGTGGCCCCTGATCTCATGCATTCCACAGCAAACTCCCCGCCTGTTGTTCCTGAGACAATGATCAAGGGAATCGCGGATTGCCGCGCTTCATTGATAGCTGCCATACAGTCAAAAGAGGGAATGTTACAGTCGGCCAGGATAATAAGATCGGGACTTCCCGCAAGAGCCTCCCTGAAAGTATCCTCCGTGTCCACCCTGCTCCACTCTACAGCAAAACCCTCCTTCTCAAGTTCTCTTACCGCTAATCCCGCATCATCCGGATTACTCTCTAAAATTATAAGATGCAATGTCTTATCTTCCATAACAGGACTCCTGTTCATATTTCCCAATGCCAAAAACATTTAACGTGTTTTTCGATGTTATTCTTTCTACATCCTCTATGGGCAAATCCTTTATCTCGGCAACCTTTCGGGCTGTATAAACTACATTGGCAGGTTCGTTTCTTTCTCCCCTCTTCGGATGAGGTGTAAGAAATGGTGAATCCGTTTCCACGAGAAGACGGCTAATCGGCGCCTTTTTCACAACTTCCCGAAGCATTTCAGATTTATTGAATGTAATAGTGCCGGGTATGGAAATGTAAAACCCCATATCGAGACATTTTTTAGCCATTGCGTAATCACCGGAAAAACAATGAATGATTCCTCTTTTATCCCCGTTCCATTTCTCCAACATTTTCAGCGTTTCCGAATGGGCTTCCCTGTCATGAATGACGACGGGCAATCCGAGTTCGCCGGCCAGATCTAACTGCTCTCTAAACCTTTTTATCTGAATTTCTCTTGGGGAAAGATTTCGAAAAAAATCGAGGCCTATTTCTCCATAGGCAACCACTTTTTCGCGTTTCGCCATTTCCCGGAGAGAATCGTAAGTTTTTTCATCGATTTCTTTCGCGTGATGAGGATGTATGCCAACGGCAGCATAAACCTCATCATATTTACCAGCAATGGAAATGGCCCTTTCACAATCTGCCAGATCTATGCCTACGGCTATTATGAGATCAACCCCTGCATCCTTTGCCCTTTTTAAAACCTCATCCCTGTCTCTATCAAAGGCCTTCATCTCTATATGCGAATGTGAATCCATGAGCATACTATCTTTACCTGTTTTTATTTTTCATTTTCCAATTCAATGACAAATTCTTCCGCGTTATCAGATACATCAGGGAGTTTGTCGAGATATTCGTTCAATTGTTCTTCTGTAATGTCTCCTGTACGTAATTTCTTTTCGATAACCCTTTTATCAATGATTTTATCATCTAACAGTCCCTTTTTTTTCACAGATCAACCTCCTGTTTTCTGTTTGCTTATTGTTTACTTTGTGCTTTCGTTATTTCGAACATATAATATATTTAGTTTCTCAATCTTGGATCAAGAGAATCCCTTATGCCCTCACCCAGAAGATTAAAGCCCAGGACGGTTATGAGGATTGCCAGTCCCGGGTAGAGGGAAAGCCACCAGGCAATATCTATGTTGTCTTTTCCGGCAGTAAGAATATTCCCCCAGCTTGGTGTAGGCGGTTGTACCCCGATACCTAAAAAACTCAGCGCTGACTCGGTAAGTATCGCCCCCGCCACTCCAAGTGTGGCAGCAACAAGTACAGAAGCCATAGCATTTGGAAGTATATGAATAAATATGATCCGGAAATCACTCGCGCCGATAGCCCTGGCAGCCTGAACAAATTCCCTTTCCCGCAAGGTGATAAAATCTGCTCTCACCAGCCGGGTAATTCCCATCCAACTCGTTAATCCTATTACAATCATAATATTCCATATAGAGGGTTCCAGAAAGGCAATGACAGCAAGAATAAGGAAGAATGATGGAAAACAAAGCATGATATCGACAAATCTCATGATAATCGTATCAACCCATTTTCCGTAATAACCCGCCAAGGCGCCCAGAACAGCTCCTATCAGTATTGCGATTCCCGTCGCTACAAAACCAACTTTCAAAGATATTCTTGAACCCCAGATCATTCGGCTTAACACATCACGCCCTAATTGATCCGTTCCCAGAAGGTGGCCTTCAGAAGGCGGGGAGAGTACCATCCGCAAATTGATCTCCCCCGGATCATAAGGAGATATCCACGGCGCAAGAAAAGAAACAACAAATAACAGAATAACTAAAATAGTTCCTGCTACCGTCAGACGATTTTTCGAAAACCTGTACCAGAACTCACTTTTCAATATAGCCTTCATTTTGTTACGCCACTCTTATCCTCGGATCTGCCAGTGCATAGGAAACATCTGCTATTAAATTACCGATCAGGGTCAAAACGGCACCGATAAATAATATTCCCATTATGACGGGGTAGTCCCTCGACATGGCCGACATGTAAAAAAGCTGACCCATGCCCGGTATGGCGAATATGGTCTCGAAAATAACGCTGCCGCCTATAAGCCCCGGTACGGAAAGACCCAGTATGGTTATTACGGGAAGGAGCGCATTCCTGAGGGCGTGTTTATAAATAATTACCCTCTCGCTCAAACCCTTGGCACGTGCCGTTGTGATATAGTCCTGTCTGATAACCTCCAGCATATTGGCCCTCATATATCTGGAAAGGCCCGCAAGACCGCCAAACGCGGAAAGCAGCACAGGCAATACCAGATGCTTGACAAGATCAATAAAAGCGGCTCCTGGAGCAAGATATTCATAATTAAGCGATCTTATGCCTGAAATGGGAAGCCACCCCAGATGTATCCCAAATAGAATCATCAAAAGGAGCGCAAGCCAGAATGTCGGCATGGCAAACCCGACAAATACGAAAACCCCGGTAATCTTATCGAAAAGAGAATCCTGATGGACTGCTGAAAGAACCCCTATGGGAATGGCCACAATGATAATAAGGATCATAGAAAGAACGTTAATTATGATAGTAACGGGAATCCTTTCCAATATTTTATCAAAAACCGGTCTGTGATCGGTGGCAAAGGAATTGCCCAGATCCAGAGTAACAAGCTTCCCAAGCCAGGACAGATATTGCTGATAAAGGGGTTTATCAAGATCGTACATGGCTCTGATACGCTCCTTCATTTCCGCAGACACCCGGGGGTTCATCTCGGTCTGGAGATCCGTAGGAGAGCCTGGGGCAAGGTGAATTACAATAAAGGAGATAATGGTAATCCCGATAAGCATGGGAATCATAAAAACCAGTCTTTTTGCGATATACCTGAGCAAAATTGAACACCTCCCGGGAGATTAGTCTAAATAATCAAGGAGTTTCATGTTTTTTATATTTTTCAAAGTGTGCCGGAAGTTTTCTTCCGTATGTGGCTCTATGGTGATGATGGGGCGTATATCGCTTTCGCTTAAAAATTCAAAGAAACGCCGGAATGGGAAATTCCCCTCTCCCACGGGGGCATGCTCATCAGTACGGCCGTCGTTGTCGTGAAGATGAATTTCGCCTATGCAGGTCCCCAGGCTCTCCATCCACTTTTCCAAAGAAGCATTGGAAAACGCGTTAAAATGTCCCGTATCGAAACAAAAACGAATATTATCAAATTTACTACTTAAGGAATTAATGAGACGATTTAAAATTTCCGGGTTACTTTCGTATACATTTTCCAGAACAATAACCGTATCCATCCCGTGAGCCATTGTCAAAAAACGCATCCATGTATCCCTGCTATTTTCCAGCCAGAGATCATCATTGGAAACATAATACCTGCTGTCGAAAGAAGGGTGACAGACAATTGATTCTGGCTTGAAACAGGGGACCAGCTCGAAAACCTGATTAAGGCGTTCTATAGTAACCTCTCTTATCCTTCTGTCAACAGCGCCGGGTCTGAGGTCATAAAATGGCGCATGAAACGTAATCGTCAATCCCTCATCGCGAAGCATTCCGGCAACCTTCAGAAAATCCTCTTTTCTGAAGCTGTCAAGGACAAAACAATCGAAACCAATTTCTGGATTTATTTTCTCCTTTAAAACCATGGGAAGATACCGATCTACAAGCATTCGGAAGGGCATATTTACCTGAATCTTTTTTAATATGTCACGCATATGTATACCTCAAAACATGTTTCATAACACAACACTCAATTCATAATATGAGATTTTCACAAAACAGGAAAATATGGTTTTGTTGAGGAAACAACCCTAACCCGGACAAGCCGGAAAAGCTCGAGGCTGAAAGCCTGCAGCCGTTCACGGCTTGAAATTGGAAATT
>JAGGSD010000364.1 GCA_021159265.1 Syntrophobacterales bacterium
GCTTTGTAAAAGTTACTTTCCATTATAATGCCGCTAAACGGCATAATGGAGCTTTTTACGAATGCATCAAATATCACTTGACATTAAAACGTAATGTGGTTAGAAAAACCCCTCAGTTAAGAAGTAATATCCGTTTAGGGCGGGTAGCTCAGTTGGGAGAGCGCCACGTTTACACCGTGGATGTCACAGGTTCAAGTCCTGTTCCGCCTACCATGAAATAAAAAGGAAGATTGTTACAAAAGATTTTCTATCGTTTTATGGGGTCGTAGTTAAGATGGTTATAACGCCGGCCTGTCACGCCGGAGGCCGTGGGTTCGAGTCCCATCGGCCCCGCCATTAATATCAAGGGGTTAGCCGTAATAATGGTTAACCCCTTTTTAATTAAGAGTAAAATAACATTAAAGATGGTTATTGTATCGGAAGGCAAAGAAACATGCGGAGTATGTGGAAAGAGAAACGCTGTGGTTTATTGCAATGGGTGTGGCATACCGCTATGTGAAAACTGTCGAAACTTTGATATGATGCCACATGGTTGCAGCAGTGTAGATGTGATGTTCTTTTGCAGTAAATGCCGCGATGACATTGATATTAATCCTTATGGTGGAATAAGACCCGGGTAATGAAAATGAAATACGAAGGTATGATAATAAGACCCCCCAGTGAGGCACATAGTTTACTATTGCAGGTAACAGTTGGATGTTCACATAATAAATGTACCTTTTGCAGGGCATATAAGGGGGTAAAATTCAGGATTAAGGACTTCAGTGAAATTGAAGAAGACATATTGGAAGCAAGCGGTTATGGTTCTATTGAGAGAGTTTTCCTCTGTGATGGAGATGCTTTGATTGTACCCCAGAAAAAGCTAGCGCCTGTTTTGGAGTCGCTGAAACGGAATATAAAAGATCTCAAAAGAATCGGGACGTATGCTAACGCAAAAAGTATTCTCCGAAAAACCCCTGAAGAATTGAGAGAATTAAGGGAACTGGGCCTTAAGATCGTTTATCTTGGAGTGGAGACAGGGGACGAGAATTTACTGAAGAATATTAACAAAGGTGTCAATTACGAGCAGATGGTGAACGCCGGGAGAAAGATTAAGGATGCGGGCATTACATTGTCGGTTACTGTGCTTCTCGGCATCGGCGGTAAAGAGAAAAGCATGGCCCATGCTCTTAATACAGCAAAAATACTGACTGAAATTGATCCTGATTATGTGGGGGCGCTGACCGTAATGGTTGTGCCCGGCACACCATTACATGAAGAATATATGTCTGGTAATTTTAAACTTCCTGATACATTTGGGTTCCTTAAAGAACTCGGTATTATTATTGCCAAATCCGATTTCACCGATTGTTTTTTTACATCTAACCATGCATCAAACTATTTGCCTGTACGAGCAAGATTGCCCCGGGAAAAAGATGAAACGGTTAGTCTCATCTACAACGTGATCAAGTCTGAAAATGAAAATCTACTCAGGCCCGAATTTATGCGAGGATTGTGAATAAAGTTTCGAGTGGGTAACCGAAGCCTGAGACTCATAAGTAAGGGGTTTATTATTTCCATGAAACATAAAACATGGGTTGATAATCTTTTATCAAAGATAGGTAAAGAAAAAAGGAAATTCAACCTTGAGGAAGAGATTGAATCAATCATCAATACAGGGAAGGAAAAAGGTTTCATTGATCAGCGATCATGTGAAATGATTCAAAGTGTTCTTGCACTCAGGGGGAAAATGGTCCGTGAGGTAGTGGTTCCGAGAACAGAAATTATTGCTGTAAGCAGTGATTCTGCGATAGAAGACGTTCTGGGACTAGTTTCAAATCATGGTCATACAAGAATGCCTGTATATGATGGAAGTGTCGATAACATTATAGGGATATTAAATGCCAAAGATCTTTTAAGATTTTGGGCAAAGCCTCCCGATACGTGCGATATATCCTCGATTCTCAGAGAAGCTTACTACATACCGGAAACTAAGAACATCCATCTTCTTCTTCATGAATTGAAAGAGAAAAAGTCTCATATGGCCATTGTTATTGATGAGTATGGTGGTACTGCAGGTCTTGTAACACTAGAGGATTTAATAGAGGAAATAGTCGGTGAGATACATGATGAACATGATGTGGAAGAGAATGCATTCACTGTTCTTGCCAATGGCGATGTACTTGTAGACAGCAGGGTGGAAATTGAAGAGTTTGAAGAATATTTCGGTGTAGAAATACCTGAAGGAAAATTTGAGACCCTTGGAGGATTAATCTTTCACATTATCAGGAAAATCCCCATTCCCGGAGAAGTTGTATGTTATGATAATTTTGAAATGGTTATTGAGTCGGCTGATGAACGAAGAATAAAGAAAATAAGAATACGAGCGATAAATAAGATGCCGAAAGTATGATGAAAGTGAGCAGGTGTTAACATGGGAAAGGGCAAATCAGGGCAATGGACAAAAAATCACTAGTTTTATCTTTGGTTTCCGGATCTCTGCTTTTTCTTTCCTTTCCAAAGTTTGATCTGAATTATCTTATCTGGTTTTCTCTTGTACCACTTCTATATGCTTTACAGAGGAAAAACCTTTGTGAGGCATTTCGAATAGGTTTAATAGCGGGCCTTGCATACAACATCGGAATAATTTATTGGGTTACCCTGGTTGTTGTTAAATACGGTCAGCTTCCTTTGTATCTCGGCTTTTCTATAATGTTGCTCCTCTCTATTTATTTAAGTTTCTATGTGGCTCTTTTTTCAGCCGGGGTTGTTTTTTTCAAGATGAGAGGCATAAGGGAGATAGTTTCGGCTCCTATAATATGGACATGTCTCGAATATGGAAAATCTCACCTTTTAACAGGATTTCCGTGGGAGAATCTTGCATATTCTTTGCACAGGATGATTCCTGTTGTCCAGATTGTTGATGTAACGGGGATTTACGGGCTAACATTCTTAATAGTTCTTGTTAATTGTATTATTTACGAGCTGATTGGAATCACCGGAAAGTCTAGGAAGAGAGTTCTGCCTGAAATTGTTCTGGGGTCTGTCGTTATACTGATGGTATTTGGTTATGGTGAATATCGGTTAAACCATCTAGAAAATATAATGAAAGAAAAAAAAACAGAGGACATTACAATCATCCAGGGGAATATTGATCAGAATATGAAATGGAATAACAAATATCAGATGGATACGCTGAAGATATACGGAGATTTATCCCTGGAAATGTCGAAACCCGGGAGACTTTTAATCGTGTGGCCTGAGACAGCAGCGCCCTTCTTTTTCCAGAATATTGATGATAAACATAGATATGTCGTTAATGTAGCAACAAAGTCGAAGGCTTATCTCTTGTTCGGAAGCCCAAGTCTTGTTAAAAAAAATGGTGGTAATTATTATTTGAACAGCGCTTACCTGATTTCACCGGGAGGCGAAGTCGTTGGAAAATATGATAAAGCGCACCTGGTTCCTTACGGTGAATATGTTCCCTTCAGCAACCTGTGTCCCTTTCTTAAAAAACTGGTGGTTGGTGTTGGGAATTTTGTTTCAGGGGGAAAACCGAATCCCCTTTTAATGGGTGATAAAAAGATAGGAGTTCTGATCTGTTATGAAGGAATTTTCCCTCGAATCAGTAGAGAATATAAAAATAATGGCGCTGAACTACTGGTTAATATAACAAATGATGCATGGTTCGGTACATCGTCGGCTCCTTATCAGCATTTTACAATGGCCGCATTCAGGGCTGTGGAAAATCGCGTCTATATGATAAGAGCGGCTAATACCGGTATAAGCGCTATCATAGGACCTACGGGGAAAGTTATTTCTCGAACCAGCTTGTTTGAAAGAACATCCATAAGTGGAAAGATTCAATTCCTGGGGGGAAAAACATTCTACTCAAAGTATGGCGATGTATTTGCGTGCTTGTGTTTTATATCTTTGGCAGTCATTTTTTTAAATATACAAATTGCAGGAACAAGGAGAAGATCAAATGATCGAAGATATTTTGCGGGAAATCAATAGTCTGGAAAAAAGAGTCTGTAGTATGAAAGGTTATCTTTGACCTGGAAGGTTCGGAGGATAAGATTAAAAATTTTGAAAAACAGATATCGAAAGATGATTTCTGGAATGATCCTGAGAATGCCAGGAAGATACTTCAAGAAAAAAATAAGTTGGAGTTGACGGTCGAGAATTGGAGAAAAAAGCATAATTTGCTTAAAGATCTGAGAATTCTTATTGATATGGCCATAGAAGAAGATGATGAAGATACTGTTAAAGAAGTTGAGCGTGATTTAAATGCATTAAAATCCTCTATCCGTGATGAAGAACTGAAGATGATGTTAAGTGAGGAGGCGGATTCCTGTAATGCAATTGTAACAATTCATGCAGGTGCGGGGGGTACGGAAGCGCAGGACTGGGCAGAAATGCTTCTACGCATGTACTTGAGATGGAGCGAGAGAAAAAAATACACAACCGGAATTATTGATTTCCAACCCGGTGATGAAGCCGGAGTTAAAAGCGTAACCTTTACTTTGGAAGGGGAATACGCATACGGTTATGCAAAGGCTGAGGCTGGCATACACAGGCTTGTGCGAATATCTCCCTTTGATACAGGTGGAAGAAGACATACATCATTTGCGTCTGTCTTTGTATATCCCGAGATCAATAATGATATCATTGTCGAAATAGACGAGAAAGATTTGAGAATAGATACATACAGGTCAACCGGCGCGGGTGGTCAACACGTCAACAAGACCGATTCCGCTGTTAGAATTACCCACGTTCCTTCAGGAATAGTTGTTCAATGTCAGAATGAAAGGTCACAGCATAAAAATAAAGCGGTGGCGATGAAGGTTCTGAAGTCGAGGTTGTATGAAATGAGACGTCAGGAAGAAAATGAAAAACTGAGGGCGATGGATAAATCCAAAAAAACTATAGCTTTTGGAAGCCAGATACGTTCTTATATCCTTCATCCCTACAGGATGGTAAAAGATCACAGAACAGATCTGGAAGTGGGAAACGTAAACAGGGTATTAGATGGTGACATAGATGAGTTTATTGAAGCATATTTGATGGGTTAAATACCGGTAGGAGAATGGTTAATGCTAAAATTAAGGTTTTGGGGGGCATCGTTTGCAGTATTTCTTTCATTTTTTGTAGTTTCCTGCTCCTTGCCGGTTCATTCAGTTCATGAAGAACCTTTGCATGATTACAAGGGAGAGAAAGGCCATATCGATGCTTTGGATGTTTCGATATCATCGGAAACGCAAAAAAAAGCGGAAGAAGATATCGATGAGACTGATCAGATTGCTGGTGGTCATACAACACAGTGCAATGAAAACTCTACTTTACCTCCTGAAGAAAAAAATGGTGACGATTCTTCTAACAGCAAGCAGCAACGTCAGGCCCAGGAAGAGGAAAATATGGACGAAGCCCTTGATCTGCTCAGCAAATCTCAGATTCTGTGGGAAAAGGGAGAGCTTGACAATGCTTTGAACCTGCTTGATCAGGCATACTCGCTTATATTAGATGTTGATGGGGAACCTGAAATAGCCTGGCAAAAGGACGACTTGCGTTTCATGATAGCAAAGCGAATCCTGGAAATTTATACTTCGAGGAGCAAAGTTGCCACGGGATCTCAAAGTGAAATACCCCTTGCGATGAATGCTGACGTCAGGAAAGAGATTCGTCGGTTCCAGCGCTCAGACCACAGGTTTTTTATCCGATCTTATAAAAGATCCGGCAAGTACCGACCCACCATATTAAAGCAGTTGAAAGACGCAGGATTTCCTGTGGAACTTTCGTGGCTTCCATTGGTTGAAAGCGGATTTAAAATCAATGCGCTATCTTCGGCACGGGCGCTTGGTTTATGGCAAATAATCCCCTCGACAGGATACAGATATGGCCTTAAGCGTGACCACTGGATTGATGAGAGAATGGACGTTGAGAAATCAACAAAGGCCGCTATAGCTTATCTCAAAGCACTACACGAAATATTCGGAGACTGGCTGACTGTACTGGCCGCATATAATTGCGGTGAAGGAAGAGTCCTGAGAGTGATATCGAGACAACACATGAACTACCTGGATGATTTCTGGGATCTCTACCGTCAGCTACCGTTCGAGACGTCACGCTATGTTCCCCGCTTTCTTGCGGCGCTGCATATTTTAAAAGATCCGGAGAAATACGGATTTGACCTTCCCAAAAATATAGAAAAGCCTGTTAACTATGAGATTGTTACCACAAGGAAATGCATGCAATTAAAGGATATTGCCCGTTATCTTAAAGTATCGAAAGATCAATTAATCACTCTCAATTCAGAACTTAGATATAAGGTGACTCCAGATAAAGAATATAATCTTAAAATTCCCGCAGGGAAGGGGCAACAATTCGCACTCGTTGTTAATAGCATTCCCAAATCAAAAATTCCAGGAAGCGTCGCATACGTGAGACACAAGATAAGGAAGGGTGAAGCCCTTTCCACGATTGCAAGAAAATATAAAACATCTGTCAGGTCAATTGTGAGGGCCAATCATTTAACCTCGAAACATAGGATTAGAGCGGGAAAATGGCTTAAAATCCCTCTTCGAGGTTATAGTTATATTGACAAAAAAACAATAAAACGCACAAAGAGAATTCCAAAATACAAGGATGGGACCATAATAAACTATCAAGTAAAGAAGGGCAATTCCATATGGCTTTTGGCAAGACGTTATAATACAACCGTTTCAAAAATAAAAAGAATAAACGGATTACAAAATGACAGGCTCAAGATTGGACAGATAATCAAAATTAGATGCGGTTCTTCACCAAGTACTTATGTTGTCAGGAAAGGCGATTGTGTGTCTTCTATCGCAACCAAATATCATATTAGAGTTCCTGAACTTATGAAGCTGAATGGTTTAAATCAAAATGATAATATTTATCCGGGACAGGTTATCATAGTGGCCAGATAATGTGCGTTTTTAAAATCTATGAGCGTAACTACTCAGGTTCGAAGGTGCAAAGTTTATTCGGTTTGCTATTATTACAAGCAGCGCCGGTTGTTACTTTTTTATGATTTGTGCCTTTGTTTCTCTGTGCCTGCTTAAGTAGTCATTTGTAAACTCATTCGATAATATATTCTTTTACTTGAAAGAATATTTCGTTTTCTTTTTCCTTCATTCTTCTCGATTCAATTTCCGATTTTCCATGATTATATCCCAGAAGGTGAAGTATGCCATGAATCATCAGGTAATCGAGTTCATCTTCAAATCTAATATTTTCTTTCTCTGCGTCTCTTAAGGCGGTTTCTACTGATATAACAACATCTCCAAGGATGTGTGGATTGATATCTCCGAATTCCCCCTCCCTCATGGAAAATGCAATAACATTTGTAGGATAATTTCTGTTCAAATATTGGTAATTAATTTTTTTAATACCTTCATCATCGACAAACAAAAGGCTGATTTCACCATCTTCCAGGTTCAGGTGTTTCAGTATCCTGTCAAGGATTTTGCGCAACCTTTGGATATTTATTTTTATTTTTGCCTGGCGGTTTTCTACTAAGATTGCCATTTCTTGTATTTTTCCCGTTATTTTCTTTAGCAATGGGTTCAGGATAATTTATCCGCTGATGAAATATTCCATTTAGAATCCTGGTAAAACTATCGGCAATTCTACTAAGATCATGAAACGTTAAATCGGATTCATTCAGTTCCCCCTCCATCAAGACCTGATTTATTCTGTCCGCGACAAGACTTTTTATCCTTGAAGGTGTCGGATCTTTCAACACCCTTGAAGAAGCTTCAATAACATCACCGAGTAAAACAAGCCCGGCTTCTTTTGTTTTTGGTTTGGGCCCTGGATATCTGAATTCGTCTTCTGAAATGGATCTGGCGGAAGGATTTTTACCCTGTTGCGCTTTTTCGTAAAAGTAGCCTACCGTGCGTGTTCCATGATGCTGTCTGATAATATCTGTAATTTCTCTGCCTAATTTGTATTTTTTTGCCAGTTCACACCCTTCTTTAACATGGGATATAATGACAAGACTGCTCATCTTTGGTGAAAGTTTATCAAGCTTATTTATCATACCGTTTTGATTTTCTATAAAGTAGAGAGATTTTTTCATCTTGCCTATATCATGATAATATGCGCTAACCTTTGCCAAGAGGGAATTTGCGTTTATTGCCTCAGCGGCGGCCTCTACCATGGATGCCACAACTATACTATGATGATAAGTCCCCGGCGCCAGCATAATCATCTTTTGAAAAACAGGTTGATTCAAGTTGGCCAGTTCTAACAGCTTTATATCTGTAGTGTAACCGAAAAAGGATTCGAACAGAGGGATTATGCTGGATGCGATCACGGCAGACAGAATACCTCCTATGGTTCCCATAAGGAGGTTAAAAAGGGTGTCAGTCGTGAATAGCTTTCCAGAAAAGAGAGACAAACAGATTATGGCAGCCATATTAATAAGGCCGACATAAATGCCTGTTTTGATGAATGCCGAGCGTTCTTTGCATTCAGTAATTTTATAAGCCGCTACCATGCTTCCAAGCAGGGAAAAAACGAACATTGATGCTTTTTCCTCAAAGAGAAAGCTTATGAGAAAAGCCGAAAAAAGAGCAAATATCATACCGACGTTTCTGTTAAGAAGCACAACAACAAGAATCGTAGCCGCTGCAAATGGTATGGCATAGAAACAAGCACTGACAGGGATAACGGGGAATGCATGATTCGTTGATTCACAAATGAACATGCCTGCTCTTACCGCGAGCACATGAAAGATTGAAGCAATGCCGAGCAACAAAATATCGGTATTGATATTAGCAGATTTGAGACAGGGTTTGAATATATGATAGAGGATGATGGAGAAAAGCATAATGGTAAGAAACATTCCCAGGAACATGCTGATATTTAAGAAATCTTTTCCTCCTCGATTTTTATAAAGAGCGTAAAGTTTGTCTAAGTGAGTAGCTGAGATCTTTTCTCCTTCACGAACAATCATTTCATTTTTCTGAACTTTGTAAAACACCGGCTTTACAGTATCCATAATACTCTGTTTTCGTTTTTCGGTCGTGTTCTTGGCAAATGTAAGATTTGGCTGAATGGCTTTGCCGGCAAGCGAACAGGAAACTTGCCTGATATCATTTGCCTCCTTTGCAAGTATGACCGCTGAATTTCTCAGGATGAGCGCATTTACTTTAGCCATATTCAGGATTGATGAAAGATCGTTTTTTTCCTCTTCGCTTTGTGTTTGTATGTTTCTTATCGTAATACCCTTATCCTTATTTAGATGTGATAAGTCTTCACGGGCGATGAGACGTCCATTGTAAACTGAATAGATCAGTCTTACTATGTGGTTACATATGTCAAGTGAAAACTTGTACTTTTGGAAGGTTTCGTATTCATTATTTGCCAGTTTAAAGCCCAGAGTATTTTCGAAATCTTTTCTTGCCTTTTTAACAGCGATCTTTTTATCTTTTAAAGAAATGTTTTGACCGTTAATATGGTTATATGCCTCTGCCATGCCGAGGAAGGCTTTTGCCATGGTAGTCCCGATCTTTGCCGGCATATTTCCATCGTAATCATAGATAGGTTTTGCCATTCCTACCGCCTGCAGTCTTTTCTGTTCCGTTGATGCCCTGTCCTCAACAAGTAGATCGCGATCTGCTTTAATGTCCTTTGTTGCTATTGACCCCAACTTATATTCAGGAGACGCAAGATGAATCTGCTGGGATAAAATCAGGGTTAAGATCAGGGTCATTGAAATTACTATAGCCCATCTTTGAAATGAAGGATTCCCGGCAAAGGAGGGGATAAAATTAATTCGGGTTGATCCGTTTTTTATATTCAGTTGTTTTATATTTTTAGACATATCATTCAGTGACAATTTCGTAAAAAGTTGGATTTCCCCTCCCTTGGTGGGATGGGATAAGGGGGAGGGGGGGACATAACTACTTGAAATAGCAGTGTTCTTGTCCTCACCCCTACCCTCTCCCATCAAGAGAGAGGGAGTTTTTTGGCTTTTTACGAACGCGTCATTCAGTGATCAGTGGTCATTTGTGGCCAGTGATCGGCTAATCACTAATTCGACGAGTGTTACTCTTTTTCCTGCCCGAGTGGTTATATGCGCGGATAATATCCTGGACAAGAGGATGTCTCACAACATCAATTTCCGAGAAATAGACGAATTTAATTCCTTTTGTTTTATTAAGTATGTCTTCTGCTTCAATCAAACCTGATATCTTATCAGAAGGCAGATCGGTTTGAGTTATATCTCCCGTTATGACCGCCTTTGAACCAAAGCCCAGTCTTGTAAGGAACATCTTCATTTGCTCGGGCGTGGTGTTTTGAGCCTCATCAAGAATAACAAAGGAGTCATTTAGCGTTCTACCTCTCATAAAGGCGAGAGGAGCCACCTCAATAACCCCTTTATTTATCATGGCAGAGACCCTGTCAAAATTCATCATGTCATAAAGGGCATCATAAAGAGGTCTCAGATATGGATTAACCTTTTCTGCAAGATCACCGGGGAGGAACCCAAGCCTCTCACCGGCTTCCAGAGCGGGTCTTGTTAAAACAATGCGGTTTACTCGCTTTTCCAAGAGAAATGCCACAGCAATAGCCATGGCAAGGTAAGTCTTCCCGGTTCCAGCCGGGCCTATAGAAAAAACCATATCATATTTTCTGATAGAATCGATATATATTTTCTGGGCAATGCTCTTGGGAGTAATTACCCTTTTGCTGGAAGAGATAAATACCGTATCAAGAAAAATTTTCTCTAGGTTAACCGAAGCATTTTTGGTAAGCATTCTGTGTGCATAATCAATATCGGTGGGATAAACGGGATGCCCCTTTTCAATAATCATATAGAGTTGATTCAGTAAATTTTCAATGATACAGGCTCCGATATGGTTTCCTTTTACAAAAACTTTGTTACCCTTGACATTGAGTTTTACATTTTCCAGTTTTTCGATGAGAGTAATGTTTCCGTCGTGCTCTCCAAGAAGCATTTTCAGAGCATCATTATCGGGGCAGTGAACCTCTTTAATCGAAATATTTTCTGAATCGAGCTTCAAATATTTTTTAACCTTTTGCAAATTTCAAGCTTGATAATTTATGTTTATTCCGTGGAAATGCTACCATTTACGTTTTGCGATTGCAACAGTTTTCAGTAATAAGAAAAGCGCTCACTTCTGTAAGAATAAATGAGCGTAAACCTTTGCATTTCCTATTATATCTTCGATCAGACAATTTTCATTCGGTTGATGCGCCGTCTCGGATAACTTGGACCACACCGCTACTTCGTATCCCTTTTTTCGAAAGTTGGCAGCGATCGTGCCACCACCGATTCCGACAGGGTAGGCGTCGGTGCCGTAAACATCTTTGATTGCCTTCTGAAGAGCGGTGACAACAGGGGCATTATACGGTGTGGGAGAGGGGGCCTGAACGCGTTGAACTGGGGTTATCTCAATTGATACGTCAAACCGGCTTTCTATCTCATCGGCCAAATCTCTTATTTTAGATTGGATGTCAGACAAGTTATAAGAGGGGAGAATTCTGCAATCCAGATAAAATATATCCTCTCCTGGTATAGTGTTTATGTTAGGAATATTTTCGTCTTTTTTTGTCGGCTCAAATGTGCTTTCAGGAGGTTGATAAATGGGGTCGGATGAATCAAAAATCTGGTATAGTTTGTTTAATTTAACGATAAGATGGGATGCTGCCGCGAAGGCATTCTTCCCGAGAGAAGGTCTGCTTGCGTGACACTGTTTCCCCTTTGTTTTAAAGCGCAGCCAGAGAATACTTTTTTCAGCAATTTCTATCATTGTTCCTTTGTTATTGCCAAAATCAGGTACAACGAGAAAATCCGATTTCTTAAAGAGGTTTTTCTCGTTCTCCAGCAGGTACTCAAGACCTTTCTTGCTTCCTGTTTCTTCATCAGCCACGAAAGCTAAGCCGATGGATGATGCCGGAAGGAGCCCTTCATCAAAAAATGCTTTTGCGGCATAGATGGAGGCAACAAGATCCTGCTGATTATCTTCCGTTCCCCTTCCATAGATCCTTCCATTTTTAACATATCCTTCGTATGGATCTTTATCCCATAATTTCAATTCTCCGGGAGGAACAACATCCATATGTGTGAGGATCCAGACGGTCTTTTCCTGATTTTTGCCTGGGATGGTTGTAATTATATTTGGACGAATACCGGAAGGAACCCTTTTGTCCGGAGCGTTGAATTTTTTGATGTCTTTAAATCCAAGAGATCGAATGTATTTAATGAGAAAATTTGCCTTTTTAAATTCACCTTTTCCTCCACTGTCAGGACCCAGGGCAGGTATGGCGGTAAGTTTAACCTGCAAATTAATCATGTCATCTCGGTATGAATCTATCCTTTTTTTGATTTTGTTAAAACTTCTGTTGTCAGTCATGATGTTTCCTCTAATACTTTGAGAAGAGGGTTCAAGGATTCCAGGGTTGTCTTTCTTCCTTTCGGTAGAACCAACCCTTGACCCCTCTGGAATTAATTGGAAATAATATGCTTATTTTGCCTTAATCAGATACAACTAATCGGGATATAACCCGTACTAAGGGACTGAAAATTAATAATTCATCGTTTTCGCATTCCTGCTTCAGGCCAGGCCATCTTTAACCGCTCCACATTCACGAAATCCTCAAATTAACTCTGCTGGTTCTATGGTTTTGTTCAATTGGATCGAACAAACCTAGCCTGAATCAGAGCGCGAAATCCAATGATTTATTTCCAGTCCCTTAGCGGGGATCCAACGATCGTAGTAAGGTTCACCCATGCCTGATTTTCATTATTATGATATACACGGTAAAGGTAAAACCGACGGCATTTCCCAGGATAACGGGCATTGACCGGATCAGTAATCCATAAACAAGCCATAAGAAAAGACCGGTTGCAAGCACAGTAAATGCCCAAAGTGATAAATCATCTGTTTTTTTTGTCTTATGTATTTTGACAACCTGGGGCGCCATAGAGATTGAGCAAATAAGAGCTGCTAAAAATCCGATTACATTTGCAGTGTTCATAAGGTTTCCAATACTGACAACATCCTATTTATGGCACTCGTTTTCTGATAGTTCCGGTGCTTCAGGATAAAAAGATTTTGGCTACTATATCAGGTTAAAATAGATTATCAAAGAAAATTGGATTTCGGAATTATCAGGGGGGCGATGGGTGGAAAGGAGGGAGCAAAAAAACCACCCACCGCGTGGGAATTTGTATTTTGGGTTCTACTAAAATATTAT
>JAGGSD010000081.1 GCA_021159265.1 Syntrophobacterales bacterium
TCTTTAATGCTGCCTTTGTCCTTAACCCTGAACGCTGAACCATGAACCTGTGAACGGTTACGGTTTCCTATTGCAGGTAGTCACTCAAGCAGGGCATTTACAAATTCTTCGCTTTTAAATACTCTCAGGTCATCCAACCCCTCGCCGATTCCTATATATCGGATGGGTATGTTCATTTCCCTGGCAATTCTGATAAGAATGCCCCCTTTTGCCGTTCCATCTAACTTGGTAATGACTATCCCCGTAACACCTATTTCCTCGTGGAACATCTTTGCCTGTGAAATGGCATTCTGGCCTGTTGTGGCGTCTAATACAAGGAGTGTCTCGTGGGGGGCGCCTTTCAGTTCTCTTCCCATAATGCGACTGGTTTTTTTAAGTTCTTCCATGAGATTAACCTTGGTGTGAAGTCTACCCGCAGTATCAATGATTAATACATCCGATTTTCTTGACTGAGCTGCATGGATGGCGTCGAAAACGACGGCAGAAGGATCTGCACCCATTTTTTGTTTGATCAGAGGAACATTTACTCTCCGGCTCCATATCTCAAGCTGTTCTATGGCTGCCGCCCTGAAGGTATCGGCGGCAACGAGCATGACAGACATTCCGGCTTTACTGAAATGGGAGGCCATTTTCCCTATGGTTGTGGTTTTACCCGTTCCGTTGACTCCAAGTACCATGATGGTGTAAAGCCCGCTATTAGGAATACAAAGAGGCTTTTCACTTTCTTTCAGAATGTTGATCATATGGTCTTTTAAAAGTTGCTTGAGGGCGCCCGGATTTTGAAGTTCATTTCTCTTTGCGCATGCTTTCATTTCTTCGATGAGATCATATGTAAATGCCGGGCCCATATCGGCCATGATCAGGATTTCTTCCAGATCATTAAAGAGGTCTCTCGATATAACTTTTTCTCCAAAGATCATTTCATCAATATTTTTGACAAAACCCTTTCTTGTTCTGGATAAGCCCTGTTTCAGTTTTTTAAAAAAGCTTTTTTTGCTGTTGGTATCTTCCATTTTATTTTTAATATTCCATATTTCTTTGGCAATTCTATTGCAATTTGTCCCTGGAGATGCAAGGGGAGGATAAAATATCAGTTCAGACTGACTGCAACAGTTGAACTTATTCCATGTTTTTCCATGGTAATACCAAAGAGGTTGTCTGCGGATTCCATGGTATTTTTATTATGTGTTACAAAAATGATTTGGGAATTCAGGGAAATTTCGTCCAGCAGTTTTTTGAACAGCGATACATTAGAGTCATCCAGAGCTGCATCTACCTCATCGAAGATAAGAAATGGCGATGGCCTGTGCATAAGGATGGCGAAGATTAGAGCTACGGCGGAAAGGGCTTTTTCCCCGCCTGATAACAGGGAGATGTTCTGGCGCTTCTTGCCCGGGATTTGAACGTCTATATCAACGCCTGTCTCCAGCATATCAGACTCGTCGGTAAGCCTGAGTCTCCCCTTGCCTCCTGGAAAAAGTTTCGGGAATACTTGATCAAAGCACTGGTTTATTGCTTCAAATGTTTCCGAGAATCTCTTTTTTGAAATCCTGTTCATTCTTGTAATGGTTTTTTGTAAAGTGTCCAATGAAGTGTTCAAATCTTCTATCTGCACCGCGAAAAATTCATATCTTTTTTTTAGTTCTTCATGTTCTGTAAGGGCTAAAAGATTTACTTCACCGAAGTCTTCTATCATTTTTTTATTCCGATCAAGCGCGTTTTTTAATTCTTCGACGTCTTCTTCATTAAGTTTGTTAAACTTTGGCAGCAATACTTCCAGGTCGACATGAAATTTTTCATGAACGCCTCTTTTCAGATTATCAACATGAACGGTTAACTCCTGTATTTCCATATCAAGTTTATTCAGATCTTTTGTCAGATTATCGAGACCCCTTTTTACTTCACGGGCCTCTGCCTCTTTTTCTCGTAATACACCTTCCTGTACGCTGCGCAACTCTCTCAATTTTGCAAGCTCGCGTTCAATAGAGTTATGGTTTTTGTAAAGATGTTTAAGATTTTCCTGTTCTTCATTTATGCAGTTCATAACATTGGCGACTTCTGTCTCGGATGTTTGCGTGTCCAGAATGTTTGATTCCATTTCATTTATTAAATCGGATATTGCGTTATTCAGCCTTTCCAGTGCCCCGATGTTTGAACTTTTCCTTTCTTCAAGAGAAGTTATAAGAATCTTTTTTTCTGTCAGGATCCTTTCCCCTTCTTCTAAATCCGTTTTGATTTTCCGCCAGTTTTCCTGGAGGGAAGAGATCAACATAGCTGCGTCTTTTTCTTTGTTTTCATACGATGCAATTTCTTTTTCAACATGCTTCCTGTTTTCCCTTGCTTTCCTTTCTTCGGATTCCAGACTTTCTTTATTAAATCTCAGGACGTTGGTTCTTTGTTCGATCCATTGGATTTCCCCTTCTAATCGTTCGATGTCCTTTTTCTTACTATTCACATCAAGTTCTGATTGGCGAATATCCGATCTTAACTCGTCGAGTTCATTACTTGTTTGAGAAACAATGGAGCTTGTTTTCTTCTTCGCTTCTGTTTTATTTGCCAAGAGACTGGACAGTTGATTAATATCCTGTTCCAGCTGGGTAATTTCTCTTTTATTGCGGAGAAGGCTATTTCTTCCGTTCATTCCGCTTCCGCCGGTTAAGACCCCGTCAGGGCTTATTAAATCCCCTTCAGGGGTTACGAAGGTTCCGATAAACCCATTTTGCCTCCAAAGAGAAACGCCTGCATAAAGATCAGGAACTAACAGGACATCTCCAAGGAGAGATTCAATTATTTTTCTGACATCTTCTTTTGACTGGACAAAGTCGCCAAGTTTTACGACACCTTTGAGATGACCTAATGACTGAGAATTACTGAGATTATTTCTTACTTCCAGCGGAACGAAATTCCCTCGTCCCGATGAATGATTCTTCAGATAATTGATGGCCTTAATGCCGTCTTCCTGGCTTTTTACAACAATATATTGGAGTTTTTCACCCAGGACCGCCTCTACGGCAAGTTCGTATTCTTTTGGAACGTTGATATGGTCGGCTACCAATCCATAAATTTCCCCATCCGGCAGTGTGCCCCTTTTCTTTGCCTTCAGTACGGATTTAGTCCCTTCGTTACATCCTTCATAGCCCTCTTGAAATTCCCTCAGGGATGTCAGCCGTGATGTATTTGCCCCGATTTGCTCCTTGATGTGTGTTATTTCCTTATCAATCATTTCCAGGGTGTTTCTTGATTTTTCAATATTCCTCTGTGTGATGTTTTCCTTTTCTTTAAGACTTGCAATGGATATAATATTGGATTGCAGGTCGGTCTCTAAAATGGAGAGCGTATCTCTTCGAGATTTTAGCTTTTCCGTGTTTTCGTCTAAGTCCCTTGCTTCTCTCACGGCTTTCCTTTTCAGATCATCAATTCTTCTTGTAAGTGATGTGTGCATATTGGTGAGCCTTGCATGTTCCGTTGCGATGTGGAAATGCGCGGATTTTTCTCGTTCAAGATCTCCTGCCAGCTTTGCTTCCATGTCTTTAAATTGAGACACTTGTTCCTGGTTTGCAGCGATGGAATCTTCCACACCTGTTATTTTATCATCCAGTTCAATTATCGATGTTTTAAGAGCAGCTATTTCCTCTTCCATCATTTCTTTTCGGTTACGGGATGCTTCAATTTCTAAAAGGTTTGTTTCCTTCCGCGCCTTGATATCCGCGATTTTTCCTTTAAGAAATGTGATTTTCTGCTCGCCAATATTTATTTCGTTCTTTGCATTGTAAAATTCCTCTTGAAATTTTGCCAGGGATCTCTCGTTTGTGATGAGTTCTGATTTTGTGTCTTCCGCTGCGACTTCTAATAACTGTAGATTTGTTGCAGCCTGTATTGAATTTTCATTCAATGAATCATAAGAACTTTTCAGAGTTTTTATTTTTGAGGTCAATTCAAGGTATGCCTGTAACGACAATGTTAACTCGGTTTCCTTTATGCTTCTCCTCAGGGTTTTGTATCTTTCGGCCCTTTTCGCCTGCCGTGACGTGGAATTCATCTGGTTTTTTACTTCTTTCATAATGTCTTTCAGGCGGGCAATGTTGAGTCTTGTTGATTCCATCTTTCGTGTTGCGGATTCTTTTCTGCTCTTATATTTCTTGATTCCGGCCGCATCTTCAATAAATTCCCGTATATCTTCAGGCTTAGCTTCAATGAGTCTGGAGATGCTTTCCTGCTCGACGATGGAATATGTTCTGGCGCCAATGCCCATATCCATAAAGAATTCCCTGATGTCCAGTAACCGGCAGGGCACTTTGTTTATGTAATATTCGCTTTCACCTTCACGGAATATTCTTCTTGAAACCATAACCTCGGAGCAGTCGGCGTACTTCCCGGTGAAACTCCGCCCATTTTTTTCAAGAATTATTGAAACCTCGGCCATACCCACAGGAGACACTCCTTCACTCCCGTTAAATATGACATCTTCCATTTTCTTCCCGCGGAGTGTTTTTACCCTCTGTTCACCCATAACCCACCTGATCGCATCCACAACATTACTCTTACCGCACCCATTGGGACCAACAATAGCGCTAATTCCACCGGAAAAATTAAACACCGTCTTATCCTTAAAAGATTTAAATCCGAGTATTTCAAGACTCTTCAGTTTCATCTAAGAAATTCCTCTTTTTTTAGTCAGGGCTCTTCCGGGTGAATATAATAAAAGAAAAGGCATTTGTAAAGAAAAAACACAACAAGATGTGTTCCTGAAAGTTAGAACACAATATGTAGTGTTTTTTATTTACGGTATTTACAATATTCCATCCATGGGTGTTCCGCATTGGGGGCATTTGGATTCTTTCATGTTCATCTTGTTGATGTTAAATCCGTGTCTGCCTATCAAGAGATTTCCACATTTGGAGCAATAAGTGTTTTCCTTTTCATCTCCGGGCACATTTCCCGTATAGACATATTTCAGCCCGGCTTCTTCCCCAATTTTTGCCGCTCTGTGCAGGGTTGCCACGGGTGTTGACGGCAGACCGTCCATTTCATACTGGGGATAAAAGCGGCTGATGTGCCAGGGTGTTTCAGCTCCAAGTGAATAGATGAATTGAGCAATGTCTTTAAGTTCTTCATTGCTGTCATTAAGGGTGGGAATGACAAGGGTAGTTATCTCAACCCAGATGCCGAGCTCCTTCATCTTTTTCAAGCCGTTTAGAACGGGCTGAAGCCGAGCTCCGCAGTATTTCTTATAAAAATCATCTCTGAATGCCTTGAGATCAACATTTGCGGCATCAAGATGGGGTGAAATTTTCTCCAGGGCCTCTTCTGTCATATAGCCGTTGGTGATAAAGACATTTTTTATTCCCTTTTCATGGGCAATTTTTCCAATATCGCAGGCAAACTCATAAAAGATTGTAGGTTCAGTATAAGTATATGCGATGGTCCTCGATTTTGTGTTGACAGCCTGTTGAACAATCTCTTCAGGCGTAGCCTCACGACCCATTATTTTCCCCGATTCGCGGGGCATTTGAGAAATGTCATAATTTTGACAGAAGGTGCAGTGAAAATTACAGCCGACGGTGGCTATGGAAAAGGATCTGGATCCCGGGTAAACGTGAAACAGGGGTTTTTTTTCGATGGGGTCCACGTTTTCCGCAATGATCGTTCCGTAAACCAGCGTATAGAGGATTCCTTCCCTGTTTTCCCTTACTCCACAAATCCCTCGTTTTGAGGGTGAGATTTTGCACCTGTGAGCGCAAAGATAACACCTTACATTATCATCATCCAGCTTTTCATATAACATTGCTTCTTTTATCATTTTTCTATTTCCTTTGCGGTTCCGGGCATACGCTGTTCACCCGCGGCGCCGGTCTTCAGGGCTTCCTTTAACGGATCCTGGATGGTCATGTGAGAATAGATGACAGGAAATGTCAATCCGATAAAAGAACCGAAGGGATTTTTCGTAACGGGGACACATTCCTCAAGACCGGAGGCGAGGGGATACCAGCCTAAAGGGAAAAAAATGACACTTCCCCACTTGATTGAGGTATGTGAGAGGTTACTCTTAATCATATTAATTATTTCCCATATACCGAAGTTTTGCAAAGATGAGTGAAAAATTTCCTTCACCTTTCTCTGGGGTGTAGTTAAGGAATATTTATTCAAAAACCCTATAAAAACCCTTTCACTGGATACTCTGATTGCTTCTTCTATTGTCTTTTGGGGGTTTTCGACGAATTCGAGGCAGTAGATCAGCGTAACGATGTCAAATTCATTATCGGAGAAGGGGAGATCTTCAGGGGTTCCTGAATGGAAATCAACCCTGTTACCCAATTTTCTCCGAGCTATATCAAGCATATATGGGGAGGAATCGATGCCCGTTACATTGCACCCCGCCCTCCTCAAAGAAAAGAGATGGTTTCCGGTTTTGCAGCCGACATCGAGCACCCTTTCACCTTCTTTCGGGGCAAGGAGGTCAAGTATGAGCTTTTTCTCCCTCGAATCAACATAATATCCGGTGGGTGATTTAAGCCAGTCTTCGTAAGAGCGTGCCGTTTTCTCATCAAATATCACTTTCCTACCCCCCGATTGAGGACATGTTTCTTACACACTTTTTTCTTTGATGCTCATAACAGTGAATATCAGCTCTTTTCGGTTTATCAAAAATAGCTTTTTTTATTAAGTTCTCCAGTTCAGAATCACTGCATCCCGCTCTCATGGGGCTTTTGAGATCAACTTCGTCGTCTGACACAAGACATGCTCTCAGGTGGCCGTCTGCTGTCAGGCGAAGCCTGTTACAAGATTCACAGAATTCATGGCTCATAGCGCTGATAAAACCGATTTCGCCCATGGCGCTTCTCATTTTGTACACCCGGGCGGGACCATCTGTTTTTTCTCTATTTCCATTAACGGGTTCAAGGGGAATGAAACTGCTGATTTTTTCCTTGATTGTATCATTGGAGAGATACATCTGTTGATTGTTATCAGCTGGATCCCCAATCGGCATAAGTTCGATAAATCTTATCTGATACGGCTTGCTCATGGATAGCTTCGCAAAATCCAGGATTTCGTCATCATTAAATCCTTTTATTACAACAACATTAATCTTTATGGGAGAAAACCCGACGCTATCCGCTTTTTTAATCCCGCGAAGCACCTTATGTAAATCACCACCTCTGGTAATACCCCTGTATTTACCGGGATTAAGCGAGTCAAGACTGATGTTTATTCGATTTATACCCGCCTGAAAAAGCCTTTCGGCAAAATGCTCTAAAAGTATTCCATTTGTTGTAAGGGTTATCTCTTGCAGGCCTTCTATTTTTCTGAGGGAAGCGATAAAATCTATGAGACCCCGTCTTACGAGGGGTTCCCCACCTGTTACCCGGATCTTGATAATGCCTGCCTTTGCTGTGACATTAACAATCCTTAATATTTCCTCGTAGCTTAAGATATCTTTGTGCCCTAAGAGTGATAGTCCTTCTTTCGGCATGCAATAGACACAACGCAGGTTGCATCTGTCTGTAACCGAGACTCTCAGGTAATTGATTTCCCTGTTGTGATTATCCAGCATTAAACCCAGCTTATTATATCAGTATTTTTTGAGTTACAAAAAATTTTCTAACACAGTTCGGAAAACAAGACAAGGAATCGTGGTAATCATCATTTACGGATGGACACTACTCTATATTCCTGCAGGGTGTTCCCCTCGATATCCAGATCAAAAACAGTATTATTATGGCTAAAACAACAATTAAACCACCGATAAAAAAATAGACTGTTCCCAGATTCCAGGTCTCTTTTATCCATCCGGCCAGATAGACAGAGAGTGATCCCACGCCGAAGACCAGGATGAATTTTATACCGTAACCCGTGCTTCTCCACTTACTTGGAGTAAATTTTGCCACCAGACTGTTCTCTATTGGCTGCATTCCCAGCGCGAAAAAGATGTAGATAGCGGCGGAGACAACCAGAAGCTGTTCGCTGAAGATTCCCATAATAATGACAAAGGGAAGGCTCAAGCTGTGAAAGATAAAATACATCCACCGAAGATCATATTTGTCAGCCAGCCTGCCTCCCGCAAGTTGTCCCAGTATACCCACAGTGTAAATGGTCGAAGCAAGAAGCGTAGCCGCCATGGTTTTCGTTCCCTCAAGGTTAGCAAGATGAATGTTTTTAAAAAAATCCCACAGGAACCCCGCCTTGAATTCAAGATAAGCCGGCAGGACAATACTGTTTGCCCTGTAAGCAAGGCCGGAAAGTGTCATGATCACACACAGTATCAAAAAATATTTGATATAATTATTATTGCCGGGAACAGAACCGGAACTTGTCACATCTTTGTGTACTGGTGTTTCATCTATATTTGTGAACAGCATAATGATTCCCCATAAGATACTGAAGATTCCTGCGAGCAAGTAGGTCATTTTCCATCCGGCCAGCCAGTTCAAAAAACCTGCCGCGAAAGGCGCGCTTACCATACCCAGATTCCCGGCGACCCCGTTGATTCCCAGAGCCGTTCCCCTGTTTTTGATTCCCAGTGATATTAATCCCATTCCGGCGGGGTGGTAAATGCTGGAAAAAAAACCTACAACAGCAAGGGACAGCATAATCGATGTTCCCGAATTTGAAAAAGCCGTCATCAGCGCTCCTATCCCGCTTCCGAAGAAAAAGATGATCAGGCTTTTGCGATTACCGTACCTGTCGGAAATAATACCCGAGGGAAGGGCTCCGAGTCCGAAAAGGAGATACATAAAAAAACTTAATTTCAACACTTCCGCCAGCGGCATTTTTAATGAAATCATCAGCGGTATGGCTAAAGCCGGGAAGATAAGCTCATAAAAATGGGTGAGAAAATGTCCCGCACAGGTAAAACCTATAATCTTCTTTTCGTTATCCATAAATTCACACAGGTTTACTTTGCTAAATTGTACTGAAATTTTGCTATAATGTGTAGTTTTGAAAGGTTAAATTGCTTAGGGAGAGGGTTAAAAGGGCCGGCTGTCCGTACAACACGAAGAGCTTCACTGTCAAGAACATCATGACCTGATGACGAAATAATAAGAGAATCAACCAGAATTCCCTCTTCAGCTATAGAAAATTTGACAACAGCGGTTCCTGTTTCCTGACGTGCACAGGCTTCCTTTGGATATGACCATTTGTTTTCTATCCTTCTTTTCAATTGTTTTAAATAAGAAAAGTACTTCGTATTTTTGCTGCCAAGTTCAACCGTATCCTCTGTACCTTTGATTCTGCTTCCCGCAGTTTTGCGGGTTGGTTCAGGTGCAATTATGATATTATTCGGTTTTTCCTTTTTTTCAAAGGGTTTCGATTGTTCTTCAAGGTGAACAGTAAAAGACGTGTTAGTATAGGAGTTTCTGCCAATCTCCAATACCCCTGATACTGCCAGAATGGCCATGTGGATGATCACTGAAATTACAATGGCTATAATAAATAGTTTCTTAGAAATCATATAAGCACCATTTTTGCCATCATATTCTAATGATGCAAAATAAATCAATAATTAATTTCGCTTATTATTGCCATGTTGATCTTTCCTATTTTGTTATTGATTGTATTCGGAAATTGTTTTATCTGACTGTTAAGTGAAAAATGAATCGTGATGAGAAATTTATCAGAGTAGCCCTTGCAGAAGCGGAATTAGCGCTTGAAGAAGACGAGATCCCCGTAGGCGCTGTAATTGTTGCTGGTGACGAAATACTGTCAAAGGCTCATAATAAATCTATTTCAATGAATGACCCTTCGGCGCATGCGGAGATTTTAGCTATCAGGAAGGCCTCAGATCGGGTTAACAATTATCGCCTTGCAGGAATGACAATTTATGTTACCCTTGAACCTTGCGTTATGTGTGCCGGAGCAATTATACAGGCAAGAATGTCGAGGCTTGTATTCGGCGCTCATGATCCCAAGAGTGGAGGGGTGTTTTCCCTTTACAACATACTCAATGATGGGAAATTAAATCATTCTGTTGATGTAACAGGCAGTGTATTGGAGAGTGAGTGTGGTGAAATTTTAAGTAGATTTTTTCAGAAAAAGAGGTTATGAACCTAGGCTGTTTTATTGTAAGATAATTGGTTATGGAGAGGTACCGAAGTGGTCGTAACGGGATCGACTCGAAATCGATTTGGGGGTCAAAAGCTCCCACGTGGGTTCGAATCCCACCCTCTCCGCCACTAATTGCTGTTTCTGGAGAGATGTCCGAGCCGGCTTAAGGAGCACGACTGGAAATCGTGTGTATGCCCAAAAAGGTGTACCGGGGGTTCGAATCCCCCTCTCTCCGCCATTAGTATTTATGGATTATCTCCCGCGATTAACTGTGGTTAGTTAAGGCAAAATAAGTGCGTTATTTATAATTATTAACCTTTTGATAGCCGGGTCCCGTGCAACGGAGGGTTGTGAACCCCGTCAGGTCCGGAAGGAAGCAGCGGCAGCAATTACCTTCGTGTGCTGCGGGGAAGCCTGGCTATCTTTTTTAGTAGCCGTTCACGGCTTGAAACTTGGAATTGGAAAGTAGAAATTGTGGAGAACAGTACAAAAGCATGAAGGCCCAATTTCCAATTTCTATTTTCGTAACCGTTCAAAGGTTCATGGTTCAGGGTTAAGGAACAAAAGGCAGCATTAAAGACCTGAAGTCCTCGTCAAAAATGCTCATTTTCGCAAATACGCATCCCAAATGCAGTACGGGGACAAGAATGGAACCTTGAACCCGTGAACGGTTACCTATTTTCTGATTTCAACGTTCCGTGAACGGTTACTTTTTTATTACAAAATCAGATCCGTAAATACGAAAGATTTCCGTTCCAGGAGTATTTTACATGGAGTATCTCGTTCTGGCCCGAAAATGCAGACCCCAGGTCTTTGAGGATGTCATAGGACAGGACCATGTCGTAAGAACTCTGAAAAACTCTATAAAGTATGACAGAATTGCGCATGCTTTTATATTTAGTGGTCCCAGGGGGGTGGGAAAAACTTCTGTAGCCCGTATCCTGGCCAAAGCAGTTAACTGCGCACAGGGGCCGACTGAAGTTCCCTGTAACGAATGTGTCCACTGTAAAGAAATCACGGCTGGAATATCTCTGGATGTTCGGGAAATCGATGGAGCTTCCAACAGGGGGATCGATGAGATAAGGGAACTGAGGGAAAACATCAAATTTTCACCCGTATCTGCACGATACAAAGTGTATATAATTGACGAAGTTCACATGTTGACCAAGGAAGCATTTAACGCGCTTCTCAAAACACTTGAAGAGCCTCCACCTCATGTAATCTTTGTATTTGCAACGACAGAAATTCACAAGGTTCCGCTGACTATTCTTTCCAGATGCCAGCATTTTGACTTCAAGAGGATATCGATAAAGCAAATTTCAGATAATTTAAAAAAAATTGCCGGAAAAGAGAGAATCAATATCAGCGATAACGGGTTAATGTGGATTGCCCAGAGCGGAGAGGGGAGTATAAGGGACGCTCAGAGTATCTTTGATCAGTTAATATCTTATGCTGGCGCTGATATCACAGACAATGACGTAGAAGAACTCCTCGGCTTAAAAGACAGGCATTTTCTTTTTGACATTTCAAAGGCGCTCCTTGAAAGAAATGCTGGCATCTGCCTGGAGATCATAGATAAGAGTTATTATTCGGGTACAGATATGAAGCAGTTCTATCAAATGCTTCTCCGTCACTTCATGAACATGCTGATAATAAAGATAACGGGGAATTGTCGTGCCATTCTTGATCTTCCCGATGATGAACTCGTAGAACTTGAAAAACAGGCGGAAAAGGTTTCAAGGGAAACAATCCAGCGTTTACTGGACATCCTGATGGCGGAAGAGGAGGATATAAAAAAGAGTACTGATCCCAGATTAAACCTTGAATTTGTTATTGTGAGGATGGCTTATCTTGAACCGGCGATACCGGTTGATGAAATTGTATCAAGAATGGAAAATCTTGAGAGGAGGCTTTCTTCAAAGGGTGAGACAAAACGAAGAAGTGCGCCGCCATATCCCGATCTGCCGGAACCCCGTGAGAAAAACATGGGCGAACAGATATTCGAGGATAATCTCTGGGCAAATTACAAGAACTTCTTAAAAAAGAAAAATCCTCTTCTGTGGTCCAAAATTGAGCCCGGTAATTTTCTTGGATATGAAAACAGGTGTATAAAAATCGGTTTTCAAAAAGGATATATTTTTCTGGACGATATCCTCGAAAAGTCTCAAATGGATCGCCTGACTGACATATCAAAGGAATTTTTCCGGGATGATGTGACCATAGAGATAGAATCGCTGTCCCCGGGATCTGGAAACGATAACACCTCGATTGACAATGGTGTAAATAAAAGTATAAATAATATTAAAAATGAGGCGTTGAACCATCCCTTTGTACAAAAAGTTATGGATGTATTCGAAGGCGCCGAACTGTGCGAGGTTATTTCAAGAGTCAAGGATTAAAAAAATTGGTGAGCAGTTACAAATTAAGTAACCGTTCACAGGTTCATGGTTCAGCGTTTAGGGTTAAGGACAAAGGCAGCATTAAAGACCTGAAGTCATCGTCAAAAATGTTCATTTTCGCAAATAATTGTCAATTTGGCTCCAGATTTTGTTTCAGGCCTGACGAAGCTGACGCTTTTCTCGTAAATACGCATCCCAAATGCAGTCCGGGGACAAGAATGGAACCTTGAACCCTTGAACGGTTACC
>JAGGSD010000168.1 GCA_021159265.1 Syntrophobacterales bacterium
AAGTCACAAAAACACTCTTTTGTCATTCTGAGCGATAGCGAAGAATCTGATATCATTGAGATTCTTTGTCGCTCCGCTCCTCAGAATGACACGGCGTGGACTATTTACGAGTTCATCAAAATTGTTAGTGCTACTCTGCTTTTACAATCCAGGGTTACAAATAAGGGGCAACCAGTAGCCATTAACATGCCTACACTTCCGTAAAATCAGTCGGTGGTTTCTTTAAGAACGGCCTGAACCTCGCCTTATCATTCGATTTCGTATACGCCTCGTCTGAACTGATCCATCCTTTATTTAAAAGATCCATAATTGAATCATCGAGAAGTTGCATACCATACTTTTTCCCCGTTTGTATAACGGAAGGAATCTGGTATGTTTTTGATTCCCGGATAAGATTACGGGCAGCCGGTGTGGCAATTAAAATTTCGAGAGCTACACAACGTCCCTGCTTATCAATGCGTTTGAAGAGAACCTGCCCGATGATTGCCCGGATTCCGTCAGCAAGAGTTGAACGGATTTGCATCTGTTCATCCGCCGGGAAAACCTCAATAACACGGTCTATCGTCTTGGGTGCGCTGGTCGTATGAAGGGTTGCAAAAACAAGATGTCCCGTTGAAGCCGCCTCAACCGCCAATGATATTGTCTCAAGATCTCTCATCTCACCAACCAGGATTACATCCGGATCCTCTCTCAGGGCGCCTCGAAGAGCAGCAGAAAAAGATTTTGTATGAAGACCTACTTCTCTGTGGTTTACAATACAATTTTTGCTTTCGTGTACAAATTCGATCGGATCTTCTATGGTAATGATGTGGTCCTTACGCATGCGATTTGCTTCGTCAATAATAGCGGCAAGGGTCGTTGATTTGCCCGATCCCGTTGGCCCCGTAACCAGAACCAGCCCCCGGGGAAGCGTTGCCAGCTTTTTTATAACCGGAGGGAAGCCTAATGCGTCACAAGTAAGAATCTTGCTGGGAATCTCTCTGAAAACGGCTCCCACACCATATTTTTGTTGAAAGAAATTTGCTCTATATCGCGCGAGTGCCGGAATTTCATAAGCAAAATCTACGTCACCAGTTTCTTCAAACTGCTTAATTTTATGTTCAGGCGTAATCTCATAAAGCATTGCTCTTAATTCATCATTTTCCAGAGAGTGATATTTGATTCGTTCCATATCGCCCCTGATTCTGATCACAGGCTGCTGGCCTGCGATAAGATGAAGGTCCGATGCTTCCTGTTCATGCATAATCTTGAAAAAGGCATCAATTTTTGCCATACTGTATCTCCCCTGTTTTCAATCGACATCCAAATAAAGAACAGACTTGGTTTTTCACCGTAATTTTTTGCCTTGCCTGCTTGAGCCAACATCAACGCCTGCGCAAGAAATGCAGATGTTGAGGATAAAGAACCTAATAACTAATCGTTAAACATTCTAAAAACTTTAGTCACTGTACATTCTTTTACGTAAAAAGATACATGATTGTCAAGGAATCAAACAAAGTTTGAATCCTTGACCCCTTGAACCCTCTGGGATTAATTGTGGATAATGCACTTATTTTGCCTTAATTAACTTCAACTAATCGGGATATGATCCACAAATAATTATCGATTCATATGAGCTTTAGTGATATGAAATCAAAACACTTGTTTACGGAGTATATATAACTATGACGCACGATTTATTTACGGACAAAGATTTAAAGAGGATTCGGGATGAGGGATTATCAAAAAGAGAAGTTATGTCCCAGCTCAAAATTTTCAAAAGAGCGTTTGCCCCGGTAAAATTAAAAAGACCATGCACCATAGGAGATGGTATAATTGTCATCCCTGATACTGACAGGAAATCTCTGATTACAAATTATAATGAAGCGTCTCAACAGAGGAAAATAATCAAGTTCGTGCCGGCTTCAGGCGCAGCCAGTCGCATGTTCAGAGACTGGTTCAGATATGCTGAGATGAAAGATTTCAATACCGGCCAGAGTGGCGCCGACTTTATGGAAAATCTCACGCAATTTGCTTTTTACGACGATTTACAGAAAAGCATTTCAGAAAACGGTGACAATATTACATCACTGATAACAAATAGACAATTGCAGAATATCCTAGAATATGTTCTGACGTTAAAGGGACTAAATTACGCAAATCTTCCAAAAGCCCTTATAAAATTTCATTCCTATCCGAATCGTAATCGCACACCTCTTGAGGAGCACCTTGTTGAAGCCGCTTTGTATGTGCAGGATGCCAGTCATATATGTAGAATTCACTTTACCGTATCTAATGAGCATAAGGCAGATGTTGAAAATTATCTTTCCAAGGTTATGAAATATTATGAAGGCAAATATGGCGTTAAGTATGATCTTTCTCTTTCCGTACAACTTTCGTCCACAAATACTATAGCTGTTGATATGAGCAACAATCCTTTCCGGGACAATGAAGGAAAACTGGTTTTCCGTCCTGGGGGGCATGGAGCGCTTCTTAAAAACTTGAACTCAATTGACGGGGATATCATATTTCTGAAGAATATTGACAATGTTGTTCCAGACCGGTTAAAGCCTGCAACGGTTCTCCATAAAAAGATCCTGGGGGGTTACCTTGTACAACTTCAAGAGGAAATATTCGCGAATTTGCGTCTTCTTGTTGAGGAGCAGGCAGATAATGAAACACTTTACAGAATAGCACGCTTCTGTAATGAGCAACTCTTTATAGACCTGCCCCGGTCGTTTGAAATTTTGTCCACATCCCAAAAAATTGACATTATGATTGATAAGCTTAACCGGCCAATTCGTGTATGCGGTATGGTTAAAAACGAAGGAGAACCGGGTGGCGGGCCTTTCTGGATAGAAGAAAACCAAACTCTGTCACTCCAGATCATAGAACAAGCCCAGGTCGACCTTGAATCATATGAGCAAAAACGCATATGGAACTCATCCACCCACTTTAACCCGGTTGACCTGGTTTGTGGTGTAAAAGATTACAGAGGCCAAAAATTTGATCTTGAAAAATTTGTCGATAAAAATGCATACATTATTTCTCAAAAATCATGGAAGGGAAGAAGTCTCAAGGCCCTGGAACTTCCCGGTTTATGGAACGGGGCCATGGCTCGATGGAATACTGTTTTTGTGGAAGTTCCCATTGTCACCTTTAACCCTGTAAAAACGGTAAACGATCTTTTAAGAAAAGAACACATGTAATGTAAGTTGTAACTCAGGTTCAAGGTTCAAGGATCAAGGTTAAAGGTTTTCCCTTGTACCTTGATCCTTGTACCTTCGTTCTCATTGCTCAGCCCTCTGCGGCTTGGCCGCCTTAGATTGTCAGCTTTTGCACTTCATCTTTTTTGGCTGCAATTATGGTAATCAACCGGCTCACTCCATCAACACGGCAATTGGCAATAACCCTCTCATCATTGGGGGCATCGCTGTAAAGCGCGCATACGGCGGCAGCAAAGTGGAGAGTTTCTTCATCGCATCCATCAGGGATCAGGACAGCCGGACCCGGAAAATCCTTCATCTTTATAATGATATCTTTATCTACCGATAAACTCTGTATAACCGTATTATCCTTCTTATTTCTTCCGACAATGATCACAGCATTGTTGTTTGTGCGGATACGTCTTCCTGATTTAAGAAGTTGAAAATCCCGGATATTTAAATCTTCTTGATGTTCAAAGAGATCCCTGAGCCTTTTCGAAAATATGAAATCAGTGAGAAGGCATCCACCTGCAGGGTTGGGATAGTTTTTTATCCCGTAATGCTTTGCCAGCTCAATCTGACGTTTTCTGCCCCTTCCCTGGATATCGAGAAGCTGCTGACGAATAATCTTTCCTTCTTTTTCCGGAATCGTTTCTGGAAGAAGTTTAGCGCTTAAAGGTCGAACAATATATTCTTCATAACCGGAATTTTTTGCCACAATATGAAGCGACTGCTTTGTTTGAGACATGGGACGCTGACCTAACACTTCTCCTGTAAATAAAAAATCTGCCCCTGTGTCTTCCATCCTCCGTCCCGCTATATTAAGCATCAGGGTATGGCAGTCGATGCAGGGATTCATATTCCGGCCATATCCATACCTCGGAGCCTTAAGCATTGTCAAATATTCTTCAGTAATATCCATAACAAGTAGAGGAATTCCGATTTGATCAGCCGCTTGTCTGGCCTTTTCGGCATTAAAAAAAGGTGTCTCAAAAGTTACACCTTCAATTCCTATCCCCTGTTCCTGAATAAGCTTGACGGCAAGTATGCCGTCAAGCCCTCCTGAAAAAAGTGAAATTCCCTTGACTTTCAATATTTTACTAAATTTATCCCCCATTTATCATGAAGCAATCCACAAATTCCATTATCAACTTTCCGGTCAACAAAATATAATAACTTGTTATTGTCATTTATTCGTATGGCGGGAAGAGATATTGTTCCCCCATTTTTTCCATCCTGCCTGGAAAAGAAAAATTTGAAATCGTCACACAAGAAAGGGATGTTAACGGCATGGAGAATTTTCTCGATAACTTTTTTCTTGCTCTCGCTATCGGAAATAAAGACCATCTCCGTGCCACTTTTCTTCAATACATCTACAAATTCTTGAGAGATCTTCTTAGAATTTATGATAATACTTTTGTCGTTTGTCTTTAATAGAAGGTCTGCTGTTACAGATGCTTTGAAACCATTTTTTTCCATGCTATATATATCAACTTCAGAATGTTGCAAAGGAGTGTAACCTAAAGTCGAGAGCAGAAACTCTACCAATATTATATTTGTATCAGAATTTAAAACAGGAACATTCAGGTCTCCATATCTATCGCTATTTCCTGCTATTTCCTCCCCCTTCACAAGTTCCACAACTTCAAAACCCATTTCATCAGAATACTTCCTTACACTCCCGGGCAACAAACTGGAACGGTTTGCGACAAGCCTGATGCCAAACGAATAAGGCTTTTCAGCTGCGGATACTTTTTTCGATACAATCCAGTCGATAAATATATCTATTCGTGGATGATTCCCAACCTTCAAATAAGTTCCACACTTTTTAATGGAATAATCTTTAGAGGTGTTTATTATCCTTTTAATTATTGAAGGCATTGCCTCGTTTTCTTCAATAGTAAGCACCGAATATTTTTCCCACGTCGATTGAATCAGCCTTTTTAAGCTTTCAGGCATACGACGGGAAAAATCGACAAAAATTGTAACCCCGTTATCCAGTTCTATAACCGGTATGGCAGAACAGTTAATGGTAATTTGGCCGGAAGAAGAAAGAGGGATATAATAATTTCCATTTGTAATAACTGATCCATTTATTCGACTCAGGATATAACGCATTGCCAGTATTTGTTTCTCATGATTGATAATTTTATCCTTTTTAACAATTTCTTTAACAAATTCCTTCCCACTGACAACTTGCTTCTTCTCAATCACTTGTTTATTAATTAAATCTTTTGCAATAATGGGGACAGAAATCGCGCCTTTCTTTGCCTTTCCTCCTGAAACGGGCAGGTTTCGATTTTGCTTCGCAACGGTGAGGACGGTTGCGTGCCCGGGGGCACTTGCTCCTCTGTATCCGGGGAGCAATAACTTTTGCCCCGGATATATTATGTTTAAATCCTCAATGTTGGGATTGAGAGTCTTCACATCATGTAACATTCTATAAATATCCGCACTGGAAACACCCAATTGATCTTGAATAATATAAGATACGCAGTCACCTTTTTTGACAGTGTATTTTAATAGAGTTTCTTTCTTTTCACATACAGACATTCCTTTATCTTCCGCATTAGAGGAATCATTTAAGGCCTCCGTTTTCTTTATAATTTTATCTTTTTCCTGAGTTAAACCTGTTGTCATATATACGTCTTTCCGAGGCAACAACAGTTTTTGCCCGGGATATACTCTGTCCGGATTCTCAATTTCAGGGTTGAGTCGTTTTACCACTTCCAGTATCTCAAGGATTTCTTTTTCTGATCCTCCGAATTTCTTCCTGATGATATTAAATATCCAGTCGTCATTCTTAACAAAATATGTATCTACATTTTCTTTTAAAACGGCTGTTTTTTGAAAAAAGAGATGGGCGGTGTCTTCTTTCTGATAAGAAAAAACAAGAGACGGGCAAGAAGGGATAAAGAAAAGCAAAAAAACAAACCGCCATACTGACAGATTCCTTTTACCCATTGAATCCCCCTGATTGAAAAAGTAGGTATTTTATACTTAACTTATCATGGAATGTCAAATTGAGAAATTCGACTTGTTCTACCGTATTCATCCACATTAATTCAAACATTTACTCAATAAAAAACTATTACTTTGAAATCCAACTCAAATGGCGCTTGCAATACCATGCCGTATGATTTAGAATCCTCAGCCTTGATGTACTCGTAAAAAGTCTGTCATTCCTGTGAAACTTGTCCTCGACTCCGATCGGGGAAGAGTAGAGATTCGACTTTTTACGAGACTGTCAACCTTGATGCGCTTGTAAAAAGTCCACGCCGTGTCATTCTGAGGAGCGGAGCGACGAAGAATCTCAATGATATCAGATTCTTCGCTATTGCTCAGAATGACAAAAGAGTGTTTTTGTGACTTTTTACGGACGCATCAACCTTGACATTGTGTTTTTGTGCAGATGTTGGCACAGGCAGTGAAAAACAAGAATTAAGAAAAAGGATGAAACATCATGAACATAACTGATAATGAAATGGCATTCCTCAGAAAGTATCAACAGAAAATGGAGATAAAGATGAGGGAAAACGAAATAACGGTAGTCCAGTATTGGAGGGACCGATTGGAAAAATTGATATCTATGAAACCTGAAGGTATTGCGTCACTTCAACTGGAAATGAAAAAACTCTCCGGTATGATGGAAAATAGAATGAGGCTGCTGAAAAAGGAGTTAAAATGAAAGATATTGTCAATTTTCTCTTTGAAGTTGGAATGTTGGAAAAAACTCCAAGATCCGGGTTTCAATTTTTTGGTTCCGGCAGTGAATCTGTTGCTGAACATACCCTGAGCACAATATTCATCGGATATACCCTTTGCAAATTTGAATCCGATGTAGATGAACTCAAGGTTCTCAAGATATGCCTTGTTCATGATCTGCCTGAAGCGAGAACGGGTGACATGAACTATGTAAACAAAAAATACGTTACTGTAGATGAAGAAAAAGCTGTAAAGGAACTTACAGAGTCCCTTTTTTTCGGAGATGAAATCAAATCCGCCATTTCTGAATTTAATGAAAAGAAAACAAAAGAATCTTTCATTGCACATGATGCTGATCAACTTTCATTAATTCTTCAACTTAAAAAACACGGTGACCTCGGTAATAAGTACAGCAAAGAGTGGATTAATTTCGCCAGGAAAAGACTTCATGGTGATACTGCACGAAAAATAGCAGATGTAATTATGGGTACAGATTCATCTGAATGGTGGTTTAAAGATAAAAGCGACTGGTGGATAAATGGTAACAACAATACGACAGGGGATAAATAATAATGAAAAGAATAATTTCGAAGCATACTACATTCATATCAGCGGTTATTATAACAGCTGTCGTAATAACTTCCTGTACGACCGTTCCTATTAATAGCACTTCAAATAAACAAAAGTTTAGTTCGCATATTAATGTGGGATTGGCCTACCTTAAATCGGGGCAATATACTTCTGCCATCAGGGAATTTGTTAAAGCAGAAAAATTTGCGCCAAAAGATCCGGACCTGCACTATTATCTTGGCATGTCTTATAACAGTATAAAACGGTATGACAGGGCTGTCGCTGAGCTTAAAAAGGCTATCGATCTAAAACCGGGCTCACCTTCCGTACACAATTATCTTGGCACGGTTTACATAAAAAAAGAATTATACGATAAAGCAATAAAAGAATTTCAAATAGCTGCCTCAGACGATCTATATGAAACTCCGGCAATCGCCCTGAACAACATGGGTTGGGTTTATTATAAGAAGGGGGATTACAAAACGGCATTGCTTAAATATCAGAAAGCCCTGGATAGAAATCCGAGCACAAATATACCTTTTTTAATTCAAAAGAATATGGGAGTTGCATATCTTGCAGATAACCAGATAAATAACGCGATACGTCACCTAAAAAAATCTCTCCGGATAGCTCCTTATATCGCTGAAACCCACTACTGGTTAGGCATGAGCTACTTAAAGAAGAAAGAATACGGGAAAGCCGTAAAGGAATTACGTGTTGCCATTGAAATAGACCCTGAATCCGAATTCGGACAAAAGGCAAAAAAGCGTCTTGACGCGCTAAATTAATGCTTGTTATTAACCCTTTGGCAACCGCCAAACTTGATTTTTCTTCCCTTGACAGCGCCTGAAAATTACCCTAAAAGTCTCATAATCAAAAAATGAGAGGTAACTGCTAAGGTAGGCACAAAGCGGCAGAGGCACAAAGAGTAAAAAAAGTAACAACCAGCGCCGCCTGTGGTCTTCGGCGTGAGCTCAGTCGAACCGTGCCTTTGTGCCTTTGAACCTGAGTGGTTACAATGAGAGAACCAATAAATGGCAACAAAAAAACAGAGGAAAACCAGAGAATCTAAAGCTAAAAAAAAGAAGAGAAATCTCAGGCTGTTCTTTTTATCTCTTATTCTGATGCTTGCGGTGGGATTCCTTTCATTTTTTTTTATTTCACTTTTTGATTATGTATATCCGCCAACAACGGGAAAGGAGATTGCAAGAGGAAAAAGAGAAAAACAAAAGGTTCAACTATATTTTGCCGACTCCAACGAGAGATTCCTCACACCTGAAATAAGGTACATTCCTAAAAGAAGTAGCATAAATGAAACGGCAGGGGAACTTGTAAAGGCTATTATAGAAGGACCCAAAACCAGCCTTGTCCGAACCTTTCCGGAGGGTGTAAAGCTTCAAAGTGTTAAAGTCACAAAAAATGGAACTGCTTATGTCAGCTTCGGCAAAAATCTTATCACACTCCATCCGGGAGGAAGTACCAGTGAAATCACCACGATATATTCATTAACAAACACCCTTAGCATCAATATTCCAAAAATCAAAAGGGTAAAACTCCTGATAAACAAAAAAGAATTAAAAACTATAAATGGACACATCGACACAAGGCATTCTTTTACCCTTAACAGAGAGTTGTTCTCCCATAATTCAAGGTAAGACTGGGCATAAGAACGACAAATAATTTCTTACTACTCGTCCATAAAGACATTAATCAATTAATATATTGAAAGAAATGACTGCAAAAACAAAACTTTCAAGAACCAGAAATATAGGAATCATTGCCCACATAGATGCGGGGAAAACAACGGTTACCGAAAGAATACTTTATTACACAGGGAAATCTCATAAGATGGGAGAGGTTCATGATGGTGAAGCCATTATGGACTGGATGCCGCAGGAACAGGAACGAGGAATTACTATTACTTCTGCTGTGACAACCTGTAGTTGGAAAGATCACGACATACACATTATTGACACTCCCGGACACGTTGACTTTACAATGGAAGTGGAACGATGTTTAAGAGTGTTGGACGGAGCGCTGGCCGTATTTTGCGCTGTCGGCGGTGTTGAACCGCAATCGGAAACTGTCTGGCACCAGGCGGACAAACATAATGTCCCAAAGATAGCTTTTATCAATAAGATGGACAGGATAGGCGCTGATTTCATCAGAACAGTTAAAATGATGGAAAAAAGATTCAGCTCCATACCTTTAATCATACAGATGCCCTATTTTCAGGATAGAGACTTTAAAGGTACGGTTGATTTGATAAAACAAAAACTGATTATCTGGAACGATAAGAAACTGGGCCTGTCTTATGAACTTACAGACATACCGGAAAATTTGCTATCACAGGCGGAAAAGTATAGGGAAAAACTTATCGAAACAATTGCGGAGATTGACGACAACATTGCAGAAAAATATCTGGAAGGGAAAAATATTTCTGAAAAAGAAATGATAGAATCAATAAGGGAAGCAACCCTTTCCCTGCAAGTTGTCCCTGTTATGTGCGGCACGGCTCTTCGAAATAAGGGGATTCAACCTGTTCTTGACGCCATTGTTGATTTTCTTCCATCACCGGAAGACGTGCCACCTGTTGAAGGTATGAATCCACAAACCAAAAAACAGGAAAAACGCATTACCAGCGATAAAGAAACTCTTGCCGCTCTTGCCTTTAAGGTTGCCATGGACGGGGGAAGAAAGATTACCTATTTGAGAATTTATTCCGGGAAGATAAAAGTCGGAGAAGATGTTTACAATGCCAGCAGAGGGAAAAAGGAGAAGATTTCAAGACTTCTTAAGATGCATGCCAATAAGAGGGAACGGTTAAGCGAAGCCGGCGCCGGAAGCATTTTAGCGGTTGTTGGGTTAAAAAATACCTTAACAGGGGATACGGTTTGTGATGAATCTCGTCCGATTATTCTTGAATCGATAGAATTCTATGAACCTGTGATAAGTCAGGCCATTGAAGCCAAGACACCAGAGGATCAGGAAAAATTGTCATCAGCATTGACAAAGCTTGTGGACGAGGATCCGACACTCAGGGTAAAATATGATGATGAAACAGCTCAAACAATTATTTCCGGTATGGGAGAACTTCATCTTGAGATAATTATAGACAGGCTCATAAGAGAATATCATACCAGAGTAAACATCGGGAAACCAAAAGTTGTTTACAGAGAAACTATAGAAAAAAGTGTTGATGTTGAGGAAAAATTTGAAAGGGAGCTTGGCGAAAAAAAACACTTCGGTCATGTAAAATTACATCTGGAACCAAACAGGAGGGGCGGCGGGTTAACCCTGATCAACCAAACAGATAGCACAATAATTCCTGGCGAGTTTATTCCAGTCATAGAAGAAGGAATCCGTGACGCTGCTTTAACGGGTGTTGTGGCTGGTTATCCGGCTACAGACATTACAGCCGGTATAACGGGTGGCTCATTTAAAGAGGGGGAATCGACAGCATTAGGATACAAAATTGCTTCTTCCACAGCATTTAAGGAAGGTTGCTCAAGAGCAAAACCCGTTTTGCTTGAGCCAATCATGATTGTAAATATTATGACACCAAGCGAATTCATGGGGGAGGTTATTGGTGACATCAATTCAAGGAAAGGAGAAATTGAAGGCATAGATAACAAAGGCTCTATAAGTGAAATTCGGGCAAGGATTCCTCTCAAACAGCTTTTCGGATATTCAACAGACCTTCGATCTGCGACTCATGGAAGAGCCAATTTTTCCACACAGTTTCTAAGATATGACAAAAGTCAGGAGTAACTACTCAGGTTCAAAGGCATAAAACCCATTCAGAGCCTTTATTCTCAACAGCTGTCTGCCTGTGCCGCCTGCACGGCAGACAGGCAGGCGCGCAGACAGACGTTTTTGCGCAGATGCTGGTGTCAGGAATCGGGGGGCAGGGATCATCGGAAAGACCCTAACTGACAAGAAGATATCTTGATTTTTAGTGCCTCGCATGCCGCAGAAACACTCATTTTAGGAATACCCAGCTTGCGTGCTATTTCCCATACCGATGCGCATGACAAACGCTTATTCACCAGTGATCTTTTAATCATCTCCTCAAGCTCCAGTGTGACGTTCTCCGCCGGTTTAACAATCCTCTGTTCGGGACTGTAGCCGAATAAACCGAGCTGGCAGCGGCTTATCCGTGCCTCCATAAGGTCTATCGCCACACCGACATCGGCAGGTAACACGTCCAGTTCCCCTGCAATTTTATGCGCAGCAGCGCATGTTATCCTGTCATTCGCGATTTTCTTTTTTATCGCCCCGGCAATCCTCGGATCAAGTCTGGTATCAGGTGAATGTTTTACGGCATAGTGTCCGGCATCTTCGTGTGTCATGAATTTCCTTAATACTTCATATAGTGAAATGGTTCCACGGCAGAAAGCGCCTCCGCATTCAGGGTTTCAAATCCCGATTTCTTGAGCACTTGCTGTGTTTTTTCCAGCTGGTCCACATCAATAACAAAGACCGCATTCTTCCAACTTTCAAGGACAAAACCGTATGCATTTTCCACATTTATATTTTCATCGGCAAGTAATTGAACCAGTTGATCAAGACCGCCGGGTCTGTCTTCTATCAATACGGCAATAACTTCCTTCAAACTTACCGTTAATCCTTCTTTTTCCAGTACCTTCTTGCCCTGTTTCGGATCACTTAACAGAAGATTTACGACTCCGAAATCTTCAGAAGTGGAAATCGTAATGGCCCGGATATTTAACTTTGCCCTTGCAAGGATTCTTGTAACCTTGGCCAGTCTCCCCGGCTTATTCTCCGCAAATACGGAAACCTGATATGCTGTCATTTTTCGTACTCCTAACCTGTAAATGTTTTTCAGTATCCATCAGGAAATGGATTTCTCAAAAAAGGAAACTAATAAGGTAACTACTCAGGTTCAAAGACACAAAGGCTTATTTGCCTTGCTGTTAGTATATTATAACAAAATGCAAAAAATCTCTGTCATAATGATACACCTGACGGCTCGGCTGAGCTCGCCGAAGACCACAGGCGGCGCCGGTTGTTACTTTTTTTTACTCTTTGTGCCTCTGTGCCTACCTGAGTAATAACCTAATCCGAACAAGCCGGAAAAGCTCGAAGCTGAAAGCCTGCAGCCATTCACGGCTTGAAATTGGAAATTAGAAATTCGGGAGAAAAGCATGAGGCCAAAT
>JAGGSD010000227.1 GCA_021159265.1 Syntrophobacterales bacterium
GGCCTGATCGGGAATCCATAACTGCTTGTAATTACTGGATTCCCGCTTTCGCGGGAATGACAGATTAGTGAGTTTTTGACTTTTTACGAATACATCATCTTTAACACGGGGTTAAACGGCAAGCCTCTTTCTACCCTTTGCTCTTCTTCTCTGAAGGACTGCTCTGCCCCCCTTCGTGGCCATCCTCGCACGGAAACCATGCGTTCTTTTTCGCTTGAGATTACTCTTATGTGTTAAATTTTTTTTCATTTAATGAACTCCGCTCAAAATCTATAGTCGAATCTTTTACAACATAGTCGATATTATTTGTCAAGGTGTAATTTGTTTCCATTTAACGGAACAGAAAAGCTTGCCAATTTTGTTTAAATATTCTTATAATTTCAAATTAAATACATGACTCTGTTGATTTATGAGGATTTTCGTTTAAGATCAAGCCTGCCTGTGCCGCCTGCACGGCAGACAGGCAGGCAACGCAGACAGGGCATGCGAAAAAAATAACGGTTCGACTGAGCTCGCCGAAGGCCTCAGGCATATAGTTAATATTCTGAGGATTATTTTTTGAGCACAACGCAGAGATTGGGCGAAAAGACCTTAAATCAACAGAGTCATACATTGATAAGAGAAAATACAAGGAACTAACTAAATGAAACAACTGAAAATAGTTACAGAATTTGAACCCAGGGGTGATCAGCCGCAGGCAATTGAGAAACTTGTTGAAGGCATCAAAAAGGGTTGCGAACATCAGGTACTCCTTGGAGTCACCGGTTCAGGCAAGACATTTACCGTGGCAAATGTTATCGAAAAATTACAAAGGCCTGCCCTCGTCATAGCTCACAACAAAACTCTGGCAGCTCAGCTCTATAACGAATTCAGTAACCTTTTTCCTGATAACGCTGTGGAGTATTTTGTCAGTTATTATGATTACTACCAGCCTGAGGCCTATATGCCGAGTACCGACACATTCATTGAAAAAGACGCATCCATCAACGAAGAAATAGACAAAATGCGCCACTCCGCCACACGTTCCCTTTTCGAAAGAAATGATGTCATTATTGTGGCCAGTGTATCATGTATATACGGTATCGGATCTCCCGATGAGTACTATGGCATGGTTGTGTCTTTGAAAGAAGGAATGGAAATTGAGCGCAATGATCTTCTCAAAAAACTGGTAGAGATACAGTACACGCGAAACGATATAGATTTCCACAGGGGCGCTTTTCGAGTTCGTGGCGATGTTGTGGAGGTCTTTCCTCCCTATGAAGATGAGCGGGTTATCAGAATTGAGTTTTTTGGAAATACCATTGAGTCCATATCACTTATTGATCCTCTGCGGGGGAAAAGGCTAAAAAGAATCGAAAAAATTGCAGTTTATCCCGGCAGTCATTATGTAACAACGAAAGGCAAGATAAAAAGGGCCATCGCCGCAATAAGAGAAGAACTGGAGATGCGACTTAAGGAGCTGGAAGCGCATAACAAACTTCTTGAGGCACAGCGGCTGGAACAGCGGACGCGATTCGATCTGGAAATGATGGAGGAAATGGGATACTGTCAGGGCATTGAAAATTATTCCCGCCACCTTACGGGTCGAAAACCCGGAGAACCACCACCGACGCTGATGGAATATTTGCCTGAGGATGCCCTGGTTATTATCGATGAATCTCATGCGACAGTTCCTCAATTACGGGGGATGTATCATGGAGACAGGTCCAGAAAAGAGACCCTGGTAAACTATGGATTTCGACTTCCCTCAGCTTTAGATAACCGCCCACTTGAGTTTTCCGAGTTTGAGGAATTTCCCTACCCTAAAATTTTCGTATCCGCAACTCCCGCGGTCTATGAACTGGAGAAATCAGGGGGGAGGCTTGTCGAGCAGATTATCAGACCCACAGGGCTGATGGATCCCGGGATTATCATCAAACCCGCAAGTCACCAGGTGGACAATCTGTTAGGTCAAATCAGCAGCAGAGTTAAACAAAAGGAGCGTGTTCTCGTTACAACGCTGACAAAAAGAATGGCTGAAAACCTTACAGAGTATTATCGAGGCCTGGGTATCAGGGCACGGTATCTGCACTCTGATATTAAAACCCTGGAGCGTGTGAGGATTATAAGGGATCTGAGAAAGGGTGAGTTTGATGTTCTTATCGGCGTCAATCTTCTGAGAGAAGGACTCGATATTCCTGAGGTTTCCCTGGTAGCCATACTGGATGCGGATAAAGAAGGATTCTTGCGTTCCGAACGGTCTCTGATACAAACCGGCGGGCGCGCCGCAAGAAACATAAACGGTCAGGTCGTTATGTATGCCGACACGGTAACGCAGTCAATCCAGGCATGTCTTGAGGAAACAGAAAGACGCAGAAAAATACAGCAGGAATTCAATAAGAAAAACGGGATTACCCCGGAGACCATCAAAAGATCGATGCACGATGTTCTTGCTTCCGTGTATGAGACGGATTATCTGACTATCTCAACTGCAGCGGAAGATATTGAAGAGTATATTTCAGAACAAGACATTCCGTTCATGATCAAAAAACTGACCAGGCAGATGAAAGAAGCGGCAAAGGACCTCAAGTTTGAAGAGGCGGCAAAAATAAGGGACAGGATCAAAGAACTTTCCGGGGTGGAAACGGAAATAGCATTGTGGAAACAGCGGCAAAAGTGAAAAGTAAAAACAACATTCTGGAAAACAAGGTAAAAAACGCACCCGGAACGGCGGGGGTCTATCTCATGAGAGACGAACACAATAAGGTCATCTATGTGGGAAAGTCCAGGAATCTCAGGACAAGGGTGCACTCCTATTTCCGGGGGAAGGATTCAAGACCCATGATTCCCTTTCTTGTATCCAGGATTCACGATCTTGAATTTATCGTTACAAAAACTGAAAAGGAAGCCCTCATCCTGGAAATCAATCTGATTAAAAAATATAAACCCCGCTACAACGTCAATTTCAAGGATGACAAATACTATTTCAGTATCAGGATAGACCTCAAGGAGAAATTCCCGCGCTTTCAACTGGTGAGACGCATAAAAAAAGACGGCGCAAAGTACTTTGGCCCTTACTCATCCAGCGCCGCGGTAAAAAAGACTCTTCATTATATCCAGAAGATTTTTCCCCTTCGAACATGCAAGGATGTGGAATTCCGTGCCAGGACAAGACCCTGTATGGAATTTGAGATAAAAAGGTGCCTTGCCCCATGCTGTGATTTTATCGGAAGCGAAGAATATCGAAAAATAGCGAAAGACGCCGTTCTCTTTATGGAAGGCCACGGTAAAAAACTGATTGCCGAGTTGAAATCAAGAATGAAAACAGCGGCAAAGGAACTCAATTTTGAAGAAGCAACTGAAATAAGAAACAGAATCGGCGCCATAAAAGCGACCCTCGAAAAACAGAGGGTTGTTTCCATGTCCTTCAAGGATAGGGATGTCTTCGGCCTTTACAGATCAGGTGATCGGCTTCAGGTGTGTCTTCTATACATCAGAAATGGCAGTGTTCTGGGCACAAAGAACTTCCCTCTCTTTCAGATCGGCGTCAATCCGTCGGAGGTTATTTCATCTCTTCTTAAACAGTATTACGATGATCAGGTTGTTATTCCCCGGGAGATCATCATTCCTGAAAACATTGAGGACAGAAAAGTTATTGAAGAATGGCTGACGGAAAAAAAGAAAGGGAAAAAGGTCTCTATAGTCGTTCCGAAGAGGGGAGAGCGGACAAATCTTATTTCTATAGCGGCAAGTAATGCCGAAAATGTATTCAACGTGGAGAAAATTCGCGAAGCCGATGAAGAGAAAGCCATGAAAATCTTAGTGGAGCGGCTTCACTTGAAAAAGATGCCTCACCGGATCGAGTGTTTCGATATATCAAATGTGGGCGGCAGGTACGCAGTCGGATCAATGGCAACTTTTCTCGAAGGGAAGCCCGAAAAAACAGGTTACAGACGTTTCAAAATCAAGACCGTAACCGGTGCAGATGATTACTCAATGATGCATGAGGTTTTAAGAAGACGCTACCGGGATACAGAGAACATTCCCGACCTGATTGTTGTTGACGGGGGAAAGGGGCAGCTTAATGTGGCGCTCAATGTATTACAGGAATTGGAAATAGAAGAGCCGGATGTCATTGGCCTGGCAAAGGAATCGAGTTCGGCACACGGGGGAAATAATATCATTATCAATAAAGAAGAGGATCGGGTATATCTGCCTAACAGGAAAAATCCTGTCTATCTTTCACGATACCCCGCTGCCCTTTTTCTTCTCCAGAGAATAAGAGATGAAGCACATCGCTTTGCCGTTTCATACTATCGGAGATTAAAGGAAAAGATCGATTTCAGATCTCTCGTGGATGCGATACCGGGAATCGGTAATTACAGAAAAAGGGCGCTGCTTTGCCATTTTAAGGATGTAGAAAAAATTAGAGAGGCATCAGAGGAGGAATTAGGAAAAATCCCCGGAATCGGCAAAGAAACAGCCCGCAGGATTTTCGATCATTTTCATGGGGAAATTTAATGCGGCAAAGCCGCAAGGACTGAGCAATGAGCAGTGAGGACTGAGTGCTAAGGGATTAATCCCTAATCCCTTAATCCTTTCAGCCAGTTATACAAGCCGCTAGTTTAACGGACAAAGCCGGCGCGTCCGGCATAAACGGCTGCGCCGCCAAGCTCTTCTTCAATTCTCACCAACTGGTTATATTTTTCCAGTCGTTCACCACGGCATGGGGCGCCTGTCTTGAGGTGGCCGGTGTTCATAGCTACTGTAAAGTCAGCAATAAAGCTGTCAACGGTTTCTCCGCTGCGATGTGATACCATTGCTCCCCAGCCTGCCTTGCGCGCCATTTCGATTGCGGCAACAGTTTCGCTCAGTGTTCCTATCTGATTAAGTTTTATAAGAACGCCGTTAGCCACATTTTCGTCAATACCCCGCGCAATACGTTTTACATTAGTAACGAACAAATCATCTCCAACCAGTTCTATTTTATCGCCAAGGGTCTTGTTAAGCAGATTCCATCCTTCCCAGTCATCTTCCGCAAGCCCGTCTTCTATAACAATAATCGGATATTTACCAACCCACTCAGCATACATGCCAACCATCTCTTTCGAGGTAGCTTTACGTCCTTCCGTCCGGAGATTATATATCCCATCCTCGTAAAATCCGCTGGAGGCCGGGTCTAGGGCAATGGAGATGTCTTCACCAGGGTTATAACCGGCTTTGTCAATTGCTTCCACTATTGCCTCCACAGCTTCAGCATTTGTTTTAAGCGCCGGCGCAAAGCCGCCTTCATCTCCAACACCGACAGAATATCCCTTATCTTTTAATACACCCTTTAGAGTATGATACGTTTCGCTTGCCCACCTTAAAGCCTCTTTAAAATTTGGGGCGCCTACGGGACAAATCATAAATTCCTGAAGATCGGGGCCCTGCCAGTTGGCATGAACGCCACCATTCAGGACATTAAACATCGGACATGGTAATAATCTGGCAGTAACACCGCCTAAGTAGCGGTACAGTGGTAAATTAACCGCATTTGCTGCAGAGCGTGCCACTGCCATACTAACGCCAAGGATAGCATTAGCGCCGAATTGGGACTTATTCGGCGTTCCATCCAGGCTGATCATGGTTTGATCAACATCGGCCTGATTTAATGCGTCCATCCCTTTGACGGCTTTTGCAATTTCATCGTTGACGTGGGCAACAGCCTTCATCACACCTTTTCCGCTGTAGCGGTTTTCATCACCATCACGCAGTTCAACTGCTTCGTGAATACCTGTAGAAGCGCCGGAGGGAACTCCAGCCCTGCCTTTTGCTCCGCATTCTAAACAAACATCTACCTCAACTGTGGGATTTCCGCGTGAATCTAAAATCTCACGTGCCAGAACTTGCTTGATCCGTGTTAACATATTATCCCCCTGATTTTTTATTATAATGCCAACGTGCCTGCCTGTGCGTGCCCCCGTCTGCCATGCCGGCACAGGCAGACGCACATGGACGGGCCGGTATAGCGGAGCTTTCTAAAAACCTTTCAACCGTAGGGACTGAAAATTAATAACTCATCGTTTTCGTATCCCTGCTTCAAGTCATCTTTAGCCGCTCCTCATTCACAAAATCCTCAAATTAGCTCTGCTAGTTCTGTGGTTTTGCTCAATCGGATCGACTAAACCTAACCTAAATCAGAGCGCAAATTCCAATGACTTGTTTATTTCCAGTCCCTCAGTCTTTGACCTTTAAACTCTTTACATACTTCTCTAAAAAATATGATTGTATAAGTCAAGATTTTTCAGCTATATTGCCTTTATGGGTTTTTTCTCGATTTTATTCATTGCCATCGGACTGGGAATGGATGCCTTTGCCGTAGCTATAGGCACGGGTGTTGTCATCAGGAAACTGTCATTCGGCCATGTCTTTCGCCTTTCTTTTCACTTCGGCCTGTTCCAGTTTTTCATGCCCATCATCGGATGGCTTATCGGCGGGACTGTTTCCAATTATATGATAAATTATGGTCATTGGATTGCTTTTTGTCTCCTCGTGTGGATCGGAGGAAAAATGATAAGGGATTCCTTTAAAGAAGCCGGGAAGCTTGCACAGGTAGATCCGACAAGAGGCATGCGCCTTATCCTATTATCCGTTGCCACCAGCATTGATGCCCTCGCCGTGGGGATCAGCTTTGCTTTTTTAAACATCACGATTTGGTATCCGAGTATTATAATCGGTATCGTTGCTTCCATCATGACCATAACAGGAATGATGTTCGGCGAAAGTCTGCGTAAGATCGCAGGTAAAAAAGTCGGAATCCTCGGCGGTTTCATCCTGATCGGCATAGGGATAAAGATACTGATAGAGCATCTGTTCCTTTTTTAGCAAAGTATCAATGATTCTGCTGATTAATGGTCTTTTCGCCCGGTACCATTTTGAAGATGCTGTCATTGTTCGGTCAAGACTCTAAGTCTGTGGTAACACGATTTGACCATGCCTGCTCGAAAATGTGTGTATACCTGGAATTCAGAATTTCCCCCGGGAATTCCTTTTTCTTGCTACAGGGCGATTATTCCTGTTCTGTTGATTTCTTTGATACCCAGTGGTTTAAGATAATTTATGACCGTTTCAGTCTTGTCTTTGTCACCCACAACTTCGAGGATACAATAATTCGATTTCATAAAGATAATACTGCACCCAAACATATCGATGGCACGCGTAATCTCTGGTTTCTGTTCCTCGTCCATATTTATCCCGATGAGTACCAATTCTCTTTCAATTGATTCCGAAGACATAAGTTCCGTGACTTCAATAACGTCTACCAGTTTGTCCAGTTGCTTTTTGGTTTTTTCAGTAAAATCGAAATTTGCCCTGCTGACCAATGTTATCCTTGAAATTTCCGGATCTGCCGTTTCTGCTACGCAAAGACTCTTTATGTTATACCCAAGTCTGCCGAACACTCCGGAAACACGTGATAATACCCCAGGCTTATTACTGACTAAAATTGAAATAATATGTTTTTCACCATTCATCTTTAAAATACCTTTCTATATGTAATATAATGAAGATTTCAGAAGCCGGCAGTCGGAAGTCGTAGCTCAGACGAACATTATAATCCATCCTGACCACTGTTCTCTTTATCATTCCGGCTTTCCGTAAATCATTTCCATGTTTGACCGGCCCGGTGGTATGATTGGAAAAACATAATCTTCCGGATCGACCATTACTTCCAACAGATAAGGCCCATCAGTTTTGGACATCTGCTCAATACCCGCTTCTGGTTTCTCGACAGAAATTCTATCTGCGGAAATGCCGAATCCCCTTGCCACAGCAACCATGTCAACACCGTTGCCCAGTTCGATATTACTGAAACGGGAACCATAGAACAGATCCTGCATCTGGCGTAACATTCCCAGATGGCCGTTATTAAACACGACTATCTTTACCGGGATTTTATAATAATTGATTGTTGCAAGTTCCTGGATGTTCATGTAAAAACCACCGTCTCCGGCAAATGCCACGACTTCACGATCCGGAGTTCCTGTTTTCGCACCTATGGCCGCGGGGAGGCTGAATCCCATGGTACCCAAGCCTCCACTTGTAACTAAACCGCGCGGAATCCTGGTTTTCCAGGAACGGACAGTCCATATCTGGTTTAAACCAACATCGGTAACTGCAGTTGTCGCTTCCGGCATGGCCTCCTGAACCATACCGATGAATCTGCCCGGCTGACCACATCCGTTGAAAGGAATTTCCCTTTCAAGATTTTGTTTTTCTGTGTGTATTCTATTTAACCACGCGGTTCTGCTTTTCTTTTTTACTAATGGAAGAAGATTGGTCAGGATTTCTCGGATCTCCCCGATTAGTGGTATATCTGTTTTAATATTTTTACCTATAGATGTGGGATCTATATCAATCTGGGCGATGGTGGCAAGTGGAGCAAATTCATCAACATCTGAGGTACTGCGGTCGCTGAATCGAGTTCCTGCCGCGAGAATAAAATCTGATTGATGTGTGATGCGGTTTGCCGCTTCAAACCCGTGTGTGCCTATGAAACCAAGGTTATAACCATTTGAGGTGTGTACGGATCCAATACCCATCATTGTGCTAACGAAGGGGATTTGACCTTTCTCAACAAGCTCGGTCATCTCGATGCATGCATTACCCAGTTTTACGCCCCCGCCTATAATAATGACCGGCCTTTCCGCTCGATTTAATGCCATGGCGATTTTTTCCAGTTGCTCATGATCTTTTTTGATACCGTTATTTTGTTTCATTGGCGGTCGAATATCTCTTTCTTCTCTGTCCCTGCACTTTGCAGCCAGAACATCTTTAGGAAGATCTACGAGTACAGGTCCAGGCCTTCCACTTTTCGCCAGTTCAAATGCCTGTTTTATGGTGGATCTCATGTCTTTTTCATTTCTCACAAGAAAACTGTGCTTTGTAATAGGCATTGTGATACCGATTACATCGGTTTCCTGAAACGCGTCACTTCCCAGAAAGCTGGTGGGCACCTGTCCGGTAAGGGCAATCAGGGGTGTAGAATCCATGAAAGCCGTTGCTATCCCGGTCACAAGATTGGTGGCTCCGGGACCTGAAGTTGAAAGGCAAACCCCCACCTTGCCTGTAACCCTGGCATAGCCGTCCGCGGCATGGGCGGCTGCCTGTTCATGCCTCATCAGGTAATGCCGTATCGGGTTTGTAAGCAGACCATCATTAACGGGTAGAGTATTAGCGCCCGGGTATCCGAAGATGATCTCCACGCCTTCCTCTTCCAAAGTTTGTAAAAGTATTTCAGCGCCTGTCTTTTCCATTTTCTTCCTCCCTAAATTTTGTTTGTATTAAAATAGATGTACTCGTAAAAAGTCACAAAAACACTCTTTTGTCATTCTGAGCGATAGCGAAGAATTTGATATCATTGAGATTCTTTGTCGCTCTGCTCCTCAGAATGACACGGCCTGGACTTTTTACGGGTCCATCAAAATAAAAAAGCCGCAAACTCTCACGAGATGCGGCTTTTTAAGCACAAAAAAGCCGCGGGCTTCAGGGGCCCGCGGCTCGTCTTCCATTTAATTTGTCAGAATGGCAGAGCAGCAGTCCCCATAGCTACCGCTACGACTACGTTTACAACGCTAACCAATACGACTGCTAACCTGCTTTTCCTGAACTGTTGAATCATTTATAATCCTTCCGTATCAAAGCTACGGTTTACTCTATATAATAAATCTATTTTGTCAAGCTAAAAAATTCCTTTGTCAGAATGTAAACCCGGACAGGCTTACCTTCACTGGATTTTGAACTTGGCGCGTCTGCCAATTCCACCACTCCGACACCAAAAAAACCATGGGATTTTATATTTACACGCCTCTCTATTCTCAAGGAAAATCATTCTTGGAAATAGAAAGACGAGGCCTTTGCAAAAGGCTCACTTTGATGAGATGCTCCTCGCGAATTTCAGGACGGGTTAATATTTCATATATTCTTTCGGCGTGTTCTCCGATATATACTTCACCGCATTATATATACAGGTTCTTATCGCTTTCTCCATGGGGGTTTTGGCAAAACCGCTCAGGCCGCCCGCCATACCGGCAGCTCCACCGAATCCTCCCAGAAAGCCTCCGAGGTTTACATCTTTGGCTACACCTTCGACACGAGTGGCCGCCAGCACTTCCGATGTGTGAGTATCTACTATACGTATATCCATAGCCATTGATGATTTTTTGAAAGCGCCCTTGATACCGCCAAAGATGGCACCTGCCGTACCCAGAAGACCACCGCCCCCCAGGCCCCCTCCGGCGCCTGATGTGGCAGGATCCCATCCTGTTATAGCTCCCATAATGAGAAGATCAGCGCCCTTTATGCCCCCCTTTTGTATGCCGCTCTTGCCGGTATAACCCTGTTTGGTTAGAGACATTTCCTGTTTAAGCGCGCTAAGATTCTGACGCTCCAGCACGCGGTACCTCTTGCTTTGCACCATAGCAGTGGTCAGCATATCCCTCAGACCCGTACTGTATCCGCTATGTTCAGAATGAGAAATGGATATGCCTTGTCCAAACCCCGAGATCCGGGTTGTACTTCCACTTCCTCCAACTTTCCATTCAAAATTAGCAACCGCTACTTTCGCCTTAGGCCCGTTGTACGGGGGAAGCTGCATCTCCTCCCCGGTGTCAGTCTTGGCAGTAGGTTTAACAAGGTTTTCCATACATCCAGCAGTCATTAGAACCAATAGAGCAAACAAACCTAACGTCCATATTTTTTTATTCATCAAACTTACCTCCCCTAACCCAGATAAACTGGAAATTCGAAATACGAAGCACTAAATACGAAACAAATCCTAATTTCTAATATTCAAATGTTCAAAACATCAACGCCACAGAAGTGGCATTAACTTTATTGTAAAAAGTTTAACTCTTTCCCGTTTAGATATTTGTATTTTTGTCATTCGATATTGTTTCGAGTTTCGATATTCGATATTCGGATTTAAGTTTTGCAAGGACTTATCAGCCATAATGAAATTCTCTTGCCATTTTTGCAAGAATATTACAACTAAGTGCTTAATGTTCTCCACATCTGAGCACAAATTTTTCTTCACCAGATTCCAATAACCTAACCCGGACAAGCCGGAACCAAACAAAATGTGTTTTTATCACAAAAACACGAAAAAGAAAATTTAATTTCGCGCTTTCTTTTTCCTTCGCCAAGCCTTCGGTGTAAGCTCATACTTCGTGTAGATTCCGGGGAGTTATTGTTAATATCTCAGCCCCTCTGGAGGTAATCAAAATGGTGTCTTCCAGCTTTACGACTTCACCGGCAGATTTCCACATTTCAAGTTCAAGTGTTATCACATTTCCTTCTTTTAAAACTTCTCGATTATTTTTGTGAAGTAATGGTGGTTCGTTCAGCTCAAGCCCCACCCCATGTCCGATAAAAGACACTTTTTGGGGAGATCCGCCCAGCCGCATAAAATAGTCTTTAACCTTTAGCTCAGCAGCGAATTCCATCGCCAGGTTATAGACATGGTCGCACCTGAGCCCGGGTTTCAAGAACAGAATGATCCGATCGGCTATCTCCTTCATTCCTTCATAAATCGATTTACAGCCTTCAGGGGACTTTCCAACTACATATGTTCGGCTCTGGTCAGAATGATACCCATGATAGTAGGTGGCGAAGTCTACAACAATCATCTCCCCCCTTTGTATTTTCTTCAATGAAGCCCCAAGGGGAATGGACGAACTCAACCCTACACCGGTTATAGATTGTACTTTACCCGCAATTTTCGATAAATTTGCGCCGGATGCGACGATCCCGCGGCCCATAAAAAAATCGAACTGACGAATAAAATATTGTCCCTCGTCTCCTGCCCGCCTGTGCGCATCCTCTATTTCCGAGGATAGCTCCAATTCAGTCATGCCTTCGCGCAACACATCCAAAATCCTGAGATGTCCCTGATGAACAATACGACAAGCCTCGCGTATATTCTCTACCTCTCCGGCATCTTTAACCTTTCTTTGTTCCAGGATCAGGTTGGATATATCAGTGATTTCAAACCCGGCAAAAAGTTTCGATACTTCAAAATACAAAATGGTTGGAATTATATCTAATTCTAATCCTAAAACGCCACTGCCTTTCCCCCATGTTTTCAACATTTCACTTACATCTTCGTAGCCTCTACCTAAACCCAGATTTTCAGGATCAAACCACGTTTCTCTTCTCACGAATTCCAAACCTCTGGTTACTACTAAATGATAATTCTCTGGCGTAATAAGCAGGATTGATGGTTGTGTTGTGCCGGCAAAGTAATAGATAGATTTAGAATAGCTGAGCAAAATGACATCGACGCCAGTATTTGACATTTGTTTCTGGAGGGAGATCATTCTCTTAGGAAAAATTTGATTTTCCCATGTAAACATTTTACTCATTCATGAATTCCTTCCTGAAATGGAAAAATAAGGTGGTATCAGTTAGACTTTGGTTTGAATTTTTATTTTCTGTCAGTGAAGCGTTGTGTTGGGAAAAAATGTTTGTCGTGCAACGGTACCGTGAATCTGAGTAATTACTCTTTCTCTTTTTATCTACTCTCAATTAATTTCAAAGTCTTCCTTATCAAATCCGGTTGTCTGAGATAGTAACAGCGCGTTGTGCCTTCTCTGCGGCA
>JAGGSD010000265.1 GCA_021159265.1 Syntrophobacterales bacterium
AATCTACGTTTTCAGCCCGTTTTTCGCGTAGATCTGTCGGCTGACTTTTTACGAAGGCATCAAACTTAAAATACAAATACAGGTGACAATATGGAATTTAATGTGGAAAGAAATACTTTTTTAGAAGGAATACAGAAAACTCTTGGAATAGTGGAAAGAAAAACAACAATACCAATACTAAATAATGTTCTTATTAAAGCAGATAATAATCAAATAAGAATAATAGCAACAGATCGAGAAATAGGTTTGATATCAGATTATAAAGCAGATGTTGTTATTCCAGGTGAAATAACGGTATCTGCTAGAAAACTATTTGAAATGATTAGGGAAATACAGGGAAATATAATCAATATAAAAAAAATGGATAATAATTGGGTGAATATTACATGTGAAAAAATAGATTATAGAATTCCGGGGATAGCAACTGATGATTTTCCAGAAGTGCCCGATAATCAAGATGTTAGTTTATCGACAATTCCTTGTGGTATTCTGAAAGAAATGATTTATAAGACGTTTTTTGCTGTTTCAAATGATGAGATGAAAGTAAGTCTTACCGGGGTATTTTTCCATATGGAAAAGGGGTTGATTGAAATGGTTGCCACAGATGGGCACAGATTATCTATTGCAAAAACACAGTATGAAGATGAGATGCCTTCTAATCTTGATATTGAAGGTATTATAATACCAAGAAAGGGAGTCAGTGAAATAAGAAAGCTTGTTGATGATGAAAATGATAGCGTCCAAATAGGGGTTACGAAAGGGGTATGTATCGTCAAAAAAGGCAGCACGCTGTTAAGAGTCAGTTTACTGGATGCGGAATATCCTGATTATCATAAAGTTATACCCGAGGGGGATGGAATTAGAGTACATGTGAATAGGGACATGATATTACATTCATTGAAGAGAATGAATGTAATATCGAGCGAGAGGTTTAGCGGTGTCAAAATAAGGGTTGCAAATAATAAGATGGTATTAAGTTCAACTAATCCAGATGTTGGGGAGGCTAATGATGAAATAGATATATCTTATAGTGGGAAAGAGTGTGAAATGGGGTATAATGTAAAATATCTAATTGATGCGATAGATGTTATCGGTGAAGATAATATATTGATTGAGATGAGAGAGGCATATGGACCCGGAGTAGTTATGTCATCGGGTAGCGATAAATATATATGTGTGATTATGCCATTGAGATTATAAATCAGGGGTTTTTAGGCAATTATGGAATCTTATAGTGAAGACAGCATAAAGGTGCTTGAAGGTCTTGAGGCAGTAAGGAAAAGGCCTGCTATGTACATAGGTACTACAGGTAAAGAAGGTCTTCATCATCTTGTTTATGAAGTATTGGATAATAGTATTGATGAAGCATCGGCCGGGTTTTGTGATAAAATCGATATTAAAATCAGAGTAGATAATAGCGTTACTGTTGAAGATAATGGCCGGGGGATTCCTGTTGGTATACATAAGACGGAAAATATATCAGCAGCAGAAGTTGTGCTTACAAAACTGCATGCCGGAGGGAAGTTTAGTAATGAAAGTTATAAGATATCCGGAGGTCTCCATGGGGTTGGCGTATCCGTTGTAAATGCACTTTCAACTCACCTGGAATTGGAGGTAAGAAGAGACGGCAGGGTACACAGGCAGTATTATGAAAGGGGTATTCCCGTTGCTCCTCTTGAAGAGGTGGGCCATACAAAAAGGAGGGGAACTAAAATTACCTTTCAGCCAGACCCTGAAATATTCGAAGATATAGATTTTAGTTTTGAAATTCTTGCTAACAGGTTGAGAGAGTTAGCATTTTTAAATAAAGGGGTTGAAATCAATCTTTATGATGAAAGATCTGATAAAAAATCTAGATTTTTTTATGAGGGTGGAATCGTTTCATTTGTTGAATATATCAACAGGAACAAAAGGACTCTTCATAAAAGACCTGTTTTTATACAGGGGTCGAAAGAAGATTGTGATGTTGAAGTGGCAATTCAGTATAATGATACGTATACGGAAAATATTTTTTCGTTTGCCAACAGCATTAACACTATAGAGGGTGGAACACATCTAATCGGGTTCAGATCCGCACTTACGAGGGTTATCAATAATTATGCCTCTGCAAATAATATATTAAAGAACGGGAAAGAGTCTCTGAAGGGTGATGACATCAGAGAGGGTCTTGCATGTGTAATTAGCGTTAAATTGTCGCAACCCCAGTTTGAAGGGCAGACAAAAACAAAGCTGGGCAATAGTGATGTCAAAGGTTTGGTGGAGGGTATTGTCTATGAAAAAATGGGCACATATCTTGAGGAAAATCCAACGGTTGCAAAACAGATAGTAAGCAAGGCCGCTGAAGCGGCAAGGGCTCGTGAGGCGGCAAAAAAGGCAAGGGAGCTGACAAGGAGAAAATCTGCTCTCGAGGTGAGTTCACTTCCCGGAAAGCTGGCCGACTGTCAGGAAAAAGACCCTGCACAGAGTGAGCTATACCTTGTAGAGGGAGATTCCGCCGGCGGATCTGCCAAGCAGGGTCGGGACAGGAAAAACCAGGCCATCCTACCCCTCAGGGGAAAGGTATTAAATGTGGAAAAGGCACGATTTGATAAGATGCTTAACAATACCGAGATCAAGTTTATTGTTACAGCCCTGGGAGCGGGTATAGGTAAGGATGATTACAATATTAGTAATTTAAGATATCATAAAATCATAATTATGACTGATGCCGATGTGGACGGAGCACACATAAAAACCCTTTTACTGACTTTCTTTTTCAGACATATGAGAGAACTTATAGAAAGAGGATATTTATATATAGCTCAACCGCCCCTTTTCCGGATTGCTGACAAAGGCAGGGAAATATATATCGGCAAGGAAGATGAGATGGAAGATTACATCCTGAAGGGTGGCGTCGATAAGGTTCGGGTTATTTTGGGTGATGGGAGCAGTATTACAGGCCATCGTCTATTAAGCCTGATTAAAAAAGGAATAAGACTCGATACTATATTGAGTAAATTTCAAAATGAAGGAAAGAATAGAGAAATAGTCAGGTTACTGGCAGGAGACCCGGGTTTTAAAGAAAATGATTTCATGTACAAAGAAACGCTTACCAGGGTTGGAAAAAGAATTAGTATGGCAATGGCTGACCACGTCCATTCTTTCCATGTTAATATTGATGAGGAACATGGCGGATACAAGTTGTTTTTTAATTTATCGGAAAATGGACGAATTTCTACAGTGTATCACGATAAAGATATATTTAAGTTACCCAAATTCACCGAAGCAAGGGAACTTATGCGGCAGATAACCAACCTGGGAGGTGAAGCGCCTTACGAGGTAGTTGAAAAAGGCGTTGATAACGGGTCGCGGAAACAAATTGACAGTATGACCGCACTCATAGAATATGTGGTAGACAGTGGGAAGAAGGGCGTAACTATCCAGCGGTACAAGGGATTGGGAGAGATGAATCCCGAGCAGTTATGGGCAACGACAATGGATCCAGAAAAAAGAACATTGCTTCAAGTTCAAGTAGAAGATGCCGTGGTTGCCGATGAAATCTTTGCGACACTCATGGGGGATCAAGTTGAACCGAGAAGGGATTTTATTTATGAAAATGCGCTTCACGTATCCAACCTTGATTTGTAATAAGTCACGAAGCGCCGGAGACGTAAAATCACAAAAATCATATACCTGCCTTTTTATATCACACTAAACAAATAAAAGAGCATCAGTAGCAGGGCAGATTAATTTATTGCCTTGTTCCTTCGGGGGGATTTAATGGATCAGATTTATCAGCGGAATATACCCGTAAATATAGAAGATGAAATGAAAAAGTCCTACATGGACTATGCAATGAGTGTGATTGTGGGTCGTGCTATTCCCGATGTTCGAGACGGACTGAAACCGGTTCACCGCAGAGCTTTATATGCTATGTATGAGCTGGGAAACAGGTGGAACAAGCCCTACAAGAAGTCGGCAAGGATCGTCGGTGATATTATTGGTAAGTATCATCCTCATGGCGATGCGGCGGCATATGATACGATTGTAAGGATGGCACAGGATTTTTCCATGAGATATCCTCTGGTTGATGGTCAGGGTAACTTCGGATCAGTCGACGGCGATTCTGCGGCGGCCATGAGGTACACAGAAGTCCGCATGTCGAGAATTGCGGAGGAGATTCTAGCCGATCTGGAAAAAAATACTGTTGATTTTATCCCAAACTACGACGGTTCCCTGGAGGAGCCGGAAGTTCTTCCCTCAAAGATACCTGAGTTACTTTTAAATGGAACGTCGGGGATTGCCGTAGGTGTTGCCACAAATATTCCACCGCACAACCTGAGCGAACTCGTAGATGGAATCATTGCCTTGATTCATAATCCTGAGATCCAGTGGGACGGTCTTATGAAGTTTATCCAGGGTCCCGATTTTCCAACTGCGGGATTTATTAGTGGCAGGGAAGGAATCATTTCCGCCTATAAGACGGGAAGAGGCATTATCAGAATGAGGGGAAGGGCGCTTATTGAGAGAAATGCGAGGAATGACAGGGAAAGTATCATAATTACAGAACTTCCGTACATGGTTAACAAGGCGAAGCTTATTGAGAAAATATCGGAACTGGTTAAAGAGAAAAAAATCAGCGGGATTTCCGATCTGAGAGATGAATCTGACAGAGATGGAATGAGAATAGTTATTGAATTGAAAAGAGACGAGATAGCCGGGATCACCCTCAATCAGCTTTACAAGCATACGCAGATCGAATCATCATTCGGAATCATCATGCTGGCTATAGATAATGGTCAGCCGAAGGTATTAAACCTCAAAGAAATCCTGGAAAAATTTGTCGATTTCAGAAAAGAGATTATAACCAGAAGAACGGTTTTTGACCTTAACAAAGCCCTGGCAAGACTTCATATACTTGAGGGAATTATTGTTGCCCTTAATAATATTGATGATGTGATTGCCATCATTAAGACATCGGGAACTCCCAAAGAGGCTGCGGGAGCGCTTTCGGAAAAATTTGGTCTGAGTGATATTCAGACAAAGGCAATCCTGGATATGAGGTTGCAGCGGTTAACAAACCTGGAGCAGAACAAGATAAATGAAGAATATGATGAAGTTTCGGCATTGGTTTCAAAGTTAAAAGGAATACTCGCGGATCCACAGAAGATACTTGATATTATCATTGAGGAAATGGAGGGTATAAAGAAAAAATATGGTGATGGAAGAAGGACAGAAATTGTTCCGGACAGCGAAAATATCGATATCGAAGACTTGATTGTGGAAGAAGATATGGTAGTTACCATATCCCATCACGGTTACGTTAAAAGAAACCCTGCGACGCTTTACAGAAGCCAGCACCGGGGAGGCCGTGGAAAAGTCGGTATGGGCACTAAGGAAGATGATTTCGTGGAGCGCATATTTATTGCCTCTACACACAGCTATGTCCTGTGTTTTACTAATACCGGCAGGGTTCACTGGCTCAAAGTCCACCAGATTCCTCAGGCTGGAAGAGCGGCCAAGGGTAAAGCGATTGTGAATCTAATCGGTATATCAAACAAAGAACGTGTGACAGCGGTTCTTTCTGTACAAGATTTTGTCAGTGGAAAGTTTGTGTTTTTTGCCACAAAGAATGGGATCGTTAAAAAGACGGATCTCCTTGCCTATTCTCATCCGCGGGCGGGTGGAATTATTGCTATTACACTGGATGAAGGAGATGATCTGATTTCAGTTAAGCTAACCGATGGAACCCAGGATGTCTTTTTAGGCACAAAAACGGGCAAGGCTATACGATTCAACGAGACGGCAGTCAGAAACAGTGGCAGAACAGCTAGAGGAGTCACAGGAATCAGGATGGGCAAAGAAGACGAAGTAGTCGGAATGGAGATTCTGGGTGATGGGAACTCCATTGTAACGATTTCGGAAAATGGGTACGGGAAAAGGACAGAGGTTCCCGAGTACAGAAGACAGGCCAGAGGCGGAAAGGGAATCATCAACCTGAAAACAGTTCCCAAGGTTGGACTCGTTTCCGGGATCAAGCAGGTTGTTGGGAACGAAGATGTTATGTTAATCAGTAATGCCGGAAAGATCATCAGGATGAGGGTTAATGAAATATCTTTATTACACAGAAGCACGCAGGGAGTTAAGCTGATCGAGCTTGATCCGGGAGAAATCCTGATTGGGCTTGCCAGGGCGGAAAGAGAGGACGAAGAGAGGGCAAGTAACATCGAAGATAATGATGCCTTTCCACCAGAACACATTCCCAACGATGATGTATCTGATTGATTGTAGCTTGTTGACATAAATGAAAGTTAAACCTGAAATTTTAAACTCGAAACTTAAGTATAATATATTTGATCACACAGCCGATCTGGGGTTGGAAATATATGGCAAGGACGAAAGAGAACTTTTTTCTAATGCCGCTTTTGCTCTATTCAATATAATAACAGATATTAAATCTATTGGTATCCGGGAAAATCGCCATGTCAGTATTGAAGGTTCCGGCAGGGAAGACCTTCTTGTAAATTTTCTGCGGGAAATCTTATATCTGTTCAATGGGGAAGGATTTTTACTAAAGGATTTTTCTATTTCCAGATTAGACAGCCATCATCTGACCGGGGAAGCAAAAGGAGAATGCTTTGATCCAGACAAACACAGAATAAACACGGAAATAAAAGCTGTTACATACCACCAGGTAATGGTTCAAAAGACACCGCAGGGATGGAAAGGAAGGGTTATTTGTGATGTCTGAGATCAAAATGCAAAGACTTGACGAATACCGCTGGATGATTCCTCCTGTCGAGGGAATGCGTGTTCCCGGCATAATTTACTCCAGTGAGAAAATGATCGGGGGCATCGGATCAGATGAAAGTCCGAAACAGGTTGCAAATGTGGCATATCTGCCCGGTATCATAAAGTATTCACTAGCCATGCCCGATATGCACTGGGGATATGGTTTCCCAATTGGTGGTGTCGCGGCCTTTGATCTGGAAGAAGGAATTATATCCCCGGGTGGGGTCGGCTATGACATCAACTGTGGCGTTCGTATCATGACCACAACTCTCCAATTCGATGAAATTAAGAATGAGTTACACGATCTCGTTTACTCCCTTTTTAGCAATATTTCCTCAGGTGTAGGCTCGAAGGGGACCCTCAAGCTTTCTACTGATGAAGAAAAGAAGGTCTTGCGGGAGGGGGCGAAATGGGCAGTAAATAATGGATACGGTTCCCCGGATGATCTTGTTGCCACAGAGGATGGTGGTAAAATGGAGGGAGCCGACCCGGACTGTGTAAGCGACAGGGCGCTTGAAAGGGGAAAGCAGCAATTAGGCACGCTTGGTTCAGGCAATCATTTTCTTGAGATAGAGGTCGTGGAGGAGATATTTGATAAAAAAGTTGCTGCCGTTTTTGGATTGGAATCCGCGGGTCAGGTTGTTGTTGTCATACATAGTGGATCGCGGGGTTTCGGGTATCAGGTTTGTGATGATTACCTGGCGAAAATGGTAAAAAATATCAACAGACTGGGATTTTCCCTGCCGGACAGGCAGTTGGCGTGTGCCTATATCAATTCAGATGAAGGCAGGAGATACTTTGCCGCAATGGCATGTGCTGCGAACTATGCCTGGGCAAACAGACAAATGCTGATGCACTGGGCAAGAGAGGTTTTTGAAAAAACCTTGCGAAAATCTCCCCGTGAAATCGGGATGAAACTATTGTATGACGTTTGTCATAATATTGCGAAAATAGAAGAAATTCCCATAGATGGCAAAATGAGAAAAGTCTGTGTTCACCGAAAAGGCGCCACAAGGGCATTTCCCCCTGGTCATCCGGCGCTGCCTGATATATACAGCAAAGTTGGTCAGCCGGTCATCATACCCGGGGACATGGGAACAGGGTCGTATGTCCTTGCGGGAACGGAGAGAGCCTTTTCAGAAACATTCGGCAGTACATGTCATGGCGCCGGAAGGGTTATGAGTCGTGCCCGCGCCAAAAAAGCGAGCAGGGGAAGATCCATACAAAAGGAAATGGCAGACCGGAATGTTATTGTCATGGCTGCCGGAAGAGGCACACTTAAGGAGGAAATCCCAGAAGCATACAAGGATATAGATGCGGTGGTCGATGTAGTCAATAACACTGGTCTGTCAAGAAAAGTTGCTAAACTGCGGGCGGTTGGCTGTATTAAAGGGTAAAAATTAACAGTTTCGTAAAAAGCGGATTTTCCCTCCCCTGGCGGGAGGGGACAGGGGAGGCGTAACTGCAGGAAATAATGTTGTATTCACCTTCATCTTAACCCCCCTTTCTTCAAGAGAAAGGGGGCGGTTTTGACTCTTTGCGGGACCATTAAAAAATTTGACTTTTGAGTCCCGGATAATTAAATAAAACGTAACCGTTCACGGGTTCAAGGTTCCATTCTTGTCCCCGGACTGCATTTGGGATGCGTATTTACGGAGAAAGCGTCAGCTTCGTCAGGCCTGAACCAAAATCTGGAGCCAAATTGGCAATTATTTGCGAAAATGAGCATTTTTGACGAGGACTTCAGGTCTTTAATGCTGCCTTTGTCCTTAACCCTGAACGCTGGACCATGAACCTGTGAACGGTTACAATAAAACGATATGTGTAGGTTGTGTTAAGGCGCGATACAAGAAAATTGAGTTATTTATATTTAAATGCAGAGGTGAAACATGGCGGATATTAGAATCCCGGAAAATGTGTATGATGTTATTATAATTGGAGGAGGCCCGGGAGGGTTGACAGCGGGCCTTTATGCATCAAGGGCCGGTCAAAAAGTAATGTTGCTGGAGGGAAGTTCAACTGTCAGCCAGATTACGGTCACGGACCTAATAGAGAATTACCCTGGTATTCCCGAGATAGGTGGTTCCGAACTGATTGATCGATTCAAGAGCCAGGCTGTTGGGTTTGGATTGAAGGTTAAACCGGAACAGGTCAACGAAATTACGAGCGAATATCTGGGTGATGTCGAAGGATGGAAGCTTAGGTCAGACAACGAAGAATATCACGCACTGTCTGTTATAGTAGCTACAGGAGCCCACTGGAGATATTTAGATGTCCCTGGTGAAAAAGATTTTCTTGGTCGAGGAGTTTCTTTCTGCGCCACCTGTGACGCACCTTTTTACAGGAACAGGGAAGTCGCTGTTGTCGGAGGGGGTAATACCGCTATTCAGGAGGCACTCTACTTAACGAAATTTGCCCGCAAGGTCACCGTTATTCACCGGAGAAACCGTCTCCGTGCAACGGGAATTTTACAGGAAAGGGCATTTGCCAACGACAAAATTGATTTTGCCTGGGACTCGGCTGTAGAAAAGATTCTGGGTGACAGCGGTGTTACCGGAGTGAGAATAAAAAATGTCGAAAAACCTGATGAAACAAGAGAAATTCCGGTAGATGGCATTTTCCTTTTTATCGGTCTTACGCCGGATACGAAACTTGTCGAAGGAATTGTTAATCTTGATAAAGATGGTTATATTATCGCGCATGGCGATATGAGAACATCTGCAAAGGGCATATTTGCCTGTGGTGATTGTATCCATAAGTCCCTTCGTCAGGTTGTTACAGCCTGTGGCGATGGGGCAACGGCAGCAAATTCTGCCGAGCTGTATGTGGATGAAATCAAGGGGCAGGCATATTAACTGTATTTTTTAAAAAGCAAAAAAATAATCACGAAAGTCTGAAAATCCCGAAAACACAAAGTGACTACTGAGGAAACAGAAGAAAAAATAGAACTGTTTTTGTTCTAACTTCTGGATATCTGGGTAATTCTCTTTTTATTTTTTTCATTCTTTCGTGTCTTCGTGATAGATTTTTAGGGAGGAAAAAGAAAAATGCCAATCTATGAGTTCAAATGCAAAAGCTGTGACAATGAGTTTGAAATGATTTGTTCCGCTAATGATGATGCCGGCGATATCGCGTGTCCAAGGTGCGGCGAGAGAAAGGTAGAAAAAATAATGTCGCTCTTTTCAAGTTCATGTGGGTCATGTGGATCATCTGGATCATGCTCGGCCCCCGCATCATCACCTTTCACATGAGGCTAACATCAATTACCGGCAGTTTGCCGGTTTGTTTATAAAACACACGTGTAGTTTATGACTATAACTTTCGGAGAAAGGAGGCGGAAACATGAAGCAAAGATTCAGGGGTATTTCCCTGCCTCCCGACCTCCTGTTCCCTGACATCCTGGTGATATTATTAACGTGGACCGATTAATAAATTTCTGGCAACATATTCCCGAGAATATCAGCCCCACCATTTTTCATATAGGATCATTTCAGCTTCGATACTATGGTCTTATGTACCTTGTTGCTTTTGGTATTACCTATCTTCTTGTTATGTACAGAATAAAAAAAGAGGGATATACTTATTCGAAAGATACAATTCAGGACTATTTTGTCTGGGCAATTTTAGGCCTTCTCGTCGGAGCGAGATTGGGATATGTTTTATTTTATAACACCGGTTATTACTTGGAACACCCCCTTGAGGTCGTATTTCCTTTTGATCCGGCCAATGGCTTTCGATATATTGGAATCAGCGGGATGTCTTATCACGGAGGGGCCATCGGCGTTTTTGTGGCTACGCTCATATTCTGTCGTAAGCACGGGATAAACTTCTGGAATTTCGCCGACCTTTTCTGTGCAGCAATTCCCTTGGGATATACATTTGGAAGAATCGGGAACTTTATCAACGGGGAGCTTTACGGTCGTATTACGAGTGTCCCGTGGGGGATGTATTTCCCCCTGGATGCTTATCATCAGCTACATCACCCATCTCAACTGTACGAGGCTTTTTTTGAGGGAATATTCCTTTTTGTCATATTGTGGAGTATGAGAAAGAAAAAATATTTTGATGGGTTTCTTTCTTCCCTGTACCTGATTAGTTATGGAATCGTACGCTTTTTTATTGAATTCTTCAGAGAACCGGATCCCCAACTGGGATTTGTCTTGGGAATACTCACAATGGGGCAAGTTCTCTGTCTTCTCATGATCGTGTGGGGCTTCATCCTGATGGTGAAGAGAAAACAACTCTCTACGGCCGTTTAGCCCTTTAGGCGCTTAACTGCAAAGTTCGTGCAAAATTGGCAAAAGAATTAAGAACAATCACGAAACCACGAAAAAAAAAGAAAGTGCGAAATTAAATTTTCTTTTTCGTGTTTTCGTGATAAAAATATATCTTGTTTGGTTCCGGCTTGTCCGGGTTGGGTTATGAACCAAGTAGTTTTATCCTTAATTTAAAGTTTTGCGGTTTTGCCGCATTAGAGAGTCACTTACCCTTAAAGACGGGGGTTCTCTTTTCGAGAAAGGCTTTTGAACCTTCCATAGCATCTTCGGTTTTCTGCAAAACACCTAATACGGCTTCGCCGTAACCATAGCCCTCAAATCCCCTGTTTACAGCCTTTTTAACGGCTCTGAGTGATAATGGAGGCATTTTTTTAATCTCGTCAGCCAGCTCAAAAGCTGCATCCATTAACTGGTCGGGAGGAACGATTTTAGAAACAAAGCCCCACCGGACAGCCTCCTCTGCGCTGACATATTTCCTCGTCATGAGAACTTCTTTAGCCCGAAAACGTCCGACTTCTCCCGGAAGTCGAATAATGCCGTAAGGTCAAAGTATTCCGAGGTAAGTCGCGGGCCATCCGAACCTTGCCTTTTCTGAGGCAATGTTTATATCAAACGCAAGCGTCCATTGAGAACCATCACCAGCGGAAACACCGTTAATCGCTCCTATAACCGGCTTTTCAAATTCATAATATGCCTTTGCCATTACCATTAATGCTTTGTTAACCCTATCCTGGAGCTCCGGATCTCTTGCACTTTCTGCAAATTCGTTAATGTCAGCGCCGGCGCAAAAGCCACGGCCGGCTCCTGTGACAATCAGTACCTTAACCCCGGGATCTTTTTCGAGATCGTCAAGGATACCCAAAATTTCTGATCTCATTTCCATATTGACAGCATTAAGTTTATCTGGACGATTTAGGGTTAAGACGGCTGTCCCGTTCTTTTGTTCCAGTATAACTGTCTTATATTTCAACCACCTACTCCCCCTTTCATGTTTTGGTAACCGTTCAAGGGTTCAAGGTTCCATTCTTGTCCCCGGACTGCATTTGGGATACGTATTTACGAGAAAAGCGTCAGCTTCGTCAGGCCTGAAACAAAATCTGGAACCAAATCGGCAATTATTTGCGAAAATGAGCATTTTTGACGAGGACTTCAGGTCTTTAATGCTGCCTTTGTCCTTAACCCTGAACGCCGAACCATGAACCTGTGAACGGTTACATATTTAGTTACAATGGAAAACTAATTTTACAGGGCTGATGTTAATCATCCAAACAAATGATCACAAAGCGAACATACATCTTAGGCGCTTAGTTGTAAAATTCTTGTAAAAGTGGCAAAAAAATTTCTTTATAGCTGATAAGTCCTTACTTAAATTCGAATATCGAATTTCGAAACTCGAAACAATATCGAATGACAAAAAT
>JAGGSD010000077.1 GCA_021159265.1 Syntrophobacterales bacterium
GACCAAACCTAACCTGAATCAGAGCGCGAATTCCAATGACTTGTTTATTTCCAGTTCCTAAAAAAAAAAGAATGCCCCGATCTTAAACAACCTATGTTTTGAGACTATCATTATCAGTTAATACTGTCCAGCAGTTAAGAAATAATTTGTTTGATGCAACGTAACTACTCAGGTAGGCACAGAGACACAAAGAGTAAAAAAAGTAACAACCGACGCCGCCTGTGGTCTTCGGTGAACCTTCGGCGTGAAACTTCGGCGTGAGCTCAGCCTTCGGCAAGCTCAGTCGAACCATCGAATCGTTAGGCATATTATTTGACAGAGATTTTTTGCATTTTGTTATAATATATAATAACAGCAAGGCAAATAAGCCTTGTGCCTCTGTGCATTTGAACCTTTGAACCTGAGTAGTTACGATGCAACGTATTTAAGCAACCAGCATTCTTCACCCAGGGTCCAGGCAGACAAAACTCACTTCAACAGTTCTACCTGCGAGAAGTTGCTTGATGCTTGACATTGTCTCTTCTATCATTTAAAAGTCAAAGCGATGTTCAAAGAAATTACCAATCACAAATGGGATTGTATGAAAGTATTCAAATTAAATGAAATCAAAACAAGAGAATTAATTCCGGGCGGTGAAGTCAAATTCGTCCATTCGGATAAGTTGACCTTGTCTTTCTGGACATTCAGGGCGGGCGTCATTCTGCCCAGGCATAATCACCCTCATGAACAGATACTGAATATTATGGAAGGAACCATAGAATTTACAATGGAAGGAAAAACAGAAACGCTGAAATCCCCTTCGGCAGTTGTAATTCCTTCAAATATCAATCACTCGGGCAAAACTCTTACGGACTGTAAAATTATTGACGTGTTTTATCCTAAAAGAGATGATTTTGCTTCATTAGACAAAGACTGAATGTGGTTAATTTATGATACTCGAAAAAGCGGGCAAAATCTGTGATGGCCTTTATTCAATAGGACATCCTTCCTTTCCCGCGTTTCTCATAATGAGCGATCCCCCTGTTCTTTTTGATTCGGGACTAACCATTTCGGGGCCTCGATATCTTAAAGATTTAGAAAAATATCTTGGAAATGTAGACAGACTCGCTTACATTTTTCTCACACACTCCCACTACGATCATTGCGGCGCCATTCCATTTTTGAAAAGAAATATAAAAGGGTTGGAAATCGCTGCCAGCGGCCTTGCCGCAGACATCTTTAGAAAGCCAAAGGCGATAAAATTAATCCAAAGTTTAAGCAGAGACTACGAAAAAAAATTTAAGAAACGAATTAGAAATGAAAATATTTTCTTCGACTCCATCGATGTTGATATCACAGTTAAAGATGGAGATGAATTTAACCCTGGAGATGGCTGGAACATTCATGTTATCGCAACTCCGGGACACACGAGAGATTCTGTTTCGTACTATATTCCAAAATTGAAAGCCCTGATTCCTGGTGAGGCCACAGGGGTATATAACAGCAATTTTGACATCCAATCTGAATTCTCATCAAGCTACAACGATTATATAAATTCCCTCGAAAAATTGATCACACTGGATGTCGATATACTCTTATTGCCTCATACTCACATCCTCACCGGAGTAGATGCAAGGGGGCACATTCAAAGATCACTGGAAAGTGCAAAAGTGTTCAAAAAAAGAATAGATGTCTTTCTGGCTCAGTTCAACGGTAACCAGAAAGATACGGTGAAAGCAATCTTCAAAGAAGATTACGAGGATACTCAGGCTGTTCGCCAGGACAAGAGATCTTTTCTTATAAATCTGGCGGCAAAAGTAAAAGCCGTCGCTGAAGGAAAATAAATCCTTGCTATAAATACAATAATTTCCTATAAGGGTGCCATTCTTTGAAAGGAGTTTAATAACATGAACATTTTGATTTTCGGACCAAACGGCAGTGGAAAAGGAACGCAGGGATCTATCATTCAGAAAAAGTTTTCCGTACCCCATATTGAAACCGGCGTGATTTTCAGAGAAAACATCTCCAGGGGAACTGAATTAGGACAGAAAGCAAAAGGTTATATCGATAAAGGTGAACTGGTACCCGATGAAATTACCGTCCCCATGATCCTGAACAGATTGAAAGAAGATGACTGCAAAACCGGCTGGCTTTTAGACGGTTTCCCGAGGAATCTTGCACAGGCCGAAGCGCTGTATGACGCTTTACAGAAAGAAAACATTAACTTAGACTACGTAATCGAGATCGTTCTTGACAGACAAACCTCAAAGAACCGGATAATGGGAAGAAGACTCTGCATAAATGATAATAACCATCCGAATAACATATATATTGATGCAATCAAACCGGATGAAAAGGACGGCAAACTTGTATGCAGGGTCTGCGGTGGAGAATTGAGTGTCAGAGCGGATGATCAGGATGAAGCTGCCATTGACAAGAGACACAACATTTACTATGACACACAGACAGGGACTACGGCGGGCATAAATTACTTCAAGGAAAGAGTTAAGGTAATTCAAGTAGATGGACTGCCTGGCGTCAACGAAGTATCTGAAGATCTCCTGAGTAAATTAGCATAGGGAAATTTATCCAGAATATGCTTAAAAGCCTTCCTGCTGTCCCGGAAGGCTTTTTTATCAGTAATATTTTCAAGTAATGAAATATATACGTAATTTCAGTATAATAGCACACATAGATCACGGCAAATCCACGTTGGCCGATAGAATGATTCAGTACACCGGTGTAGTCGATGAACGTAATTTTAAAAACCAGATCCTGGATGATATGGATATTGAACGCGAGCGGGGAATTACCATAAAAAGTCAGGCTATTACCCTCCCCTACCAGGCAAAAGATGGTAACGTGTATTTTTTCAATCTCATCGACACACCCGGTCATGTCGATTTTTCCTACGAAGTATCCCGTTCACTTGCCTCATGTGAAGGGGTCATTCTCCTCATAGACGCCGCACAGGGAGTACAAGCGCAAACGGTGGCGAATCTGTACACGGCCATGGAACACGACCTGGAAATTATTCCCGTTATCAATAAAATTGACCTTCCCTCCGCAGATATAGAAGCAGTCATGGAACAAATTGACTCTGAACTGGGACTGGACCCTTTCAGCAGCCTTACCTGCTCGGCTAAGTCAGGAACCGGGGTAGAAGATATCCTGGAAACAATTGTTCAGAGGATTCCCCCTCCCAAAGGGAATCCGGAAGCGCCTCTGGCCTCTCTTATTTTTGATGCCAAGTACGACCCTTTTCGCGGAACAATAATCAACTGCCGTATATTTGACGGCACTGTAAAAAGCGGAGATGTTATCCGTTTCATGCATAACGAAACAACCTACAAAGTTGAAGAAGTGGGCAGTTTTCTAATTTCACGTCAAAAAAAAGATAATCTTTCCGCAGGTGAAGTCGGCTACATCATTGCCGGCGTGAAGACAGTTTCCGATGTAAATATCGGCGATACAATTACACTCGACAACAGACCATGTTCTAAACCATTACCCGGTTTCAAAGAAGCAAAACCGGTCGTATTTGCATCAATCTACCCAATTGCTTCAGATGATTATGAAGAACTTGCCGTTGCTCTGGAGAAATATGAACTTAACGATGCATCCTTCACATATCAGAAAGACTCTTCCGCAGCCCTGGGGCAGGGATTCCGTTGCGGTTTTCTTGGTCTTCTACATCTCGACATCGTACAGGAAAGACTGGAAAGGGAATATGATCTCTCAATTATTCTGTCCGTTCCGAGTGTCAGGTACCGTTTTACATTGAACAGCGGTGAAGTAGCATACATTGATAACCCTTCTTTCTACCCCGACGTCATGACTATAGCCAAATCGGAAGAACCTTATATACGAGCTACCATGATGTTCCCCGAAAGATATCTGGGATCGGTCATGAAGCTCTGCAGGGAAAAGAGGGGTGACAAATCGGCGCTCAATTATCCGAGCCCGGGCCGTGTGGAATTGATTTTTGAAATGCCCCTGGCAGAGGTCATCTACGATTTTTATGATCGTTTAAAAACTATTACCCAGGGATATGGTTCTTTTGATTACGACATGATCGATTACAGGGAAAGCAGTCTCGTCCTCCTCGATATCCTGGTCAATGGCGAGAAGGTGGATGCGCTGGCACAGATAGTACACCGTGATCTGGCCCGTAAACGTGGCCTCCATGCATGTGAAAAGTTAAAAGAGGAGATACCGAGGCAAATGTTTAAAATAGCCATTCAGGGTGCTATTGGCGGTCAGATCATATCGAGAACCACTATAAGCCCTTTCCGGAAAGATGTTACTGCAAAGTGTTATGGCGGTGACATAACACGTAAACGAAAACTCCTCGAAAAACAGAGAAAAGGCAAAAAACGAATGAAGATGGTCGGATCGGTAGCCATCCCCCAGAGCGCTTTCATCGCCATACTGAAATCCGATCAAACATAAAAAAACAGGACAAAGGATCAGGGACAAAGGTTAAAGATTAATGCATTCGTAAAAAGTCTGTCATTCACGCCCAGGCGGGAATCCATAGAGGAGTAAGCACTTGAAAAGACTGGATTCCCGTTCCCCGATCGGAGTCGAGGTCAAGCTTCACGGGAATGACAAGATTGTGCATATTCCGACTTTTTACGGTACCGTCAAGGTTAAAGAAATAACATCCTTGAACCTTTTACCTTTATCCTTGTTCCTTTTACCTTGAGCCTTGTACTTATGAATCCCGGACTTTACATACACATTCCCTTCTGTATCTCAAAGTGTAACTACTGTAATTTCTATTCCGTGACCTCCCTTGATCTTATTTCTGATTTTCTTGAATCACTTTTTACAGAAATGGGGATGTATCGAGGCCAGTTTGAAGTGTTTGACACACTTTATATCGGCGGAGGCACGCCCTCAGCGCTTCGCGTAGAACAGATCGAAAAACTTCTGGAAAAGGCTCAAGAAAGTTTTGTTTTTTCACCGAATAGTGAAATCACGATTGAAGTAAATCCCGGAGATGTGAATGCAACTCTTCTCAAAGCGCTTCTTAAAACCGGGGTTAATCGCATTAATCTGGGCATTCAGTCTTTCGACAATACCATTCTCTCTTTTCTCGGACGAAGACACTCACACAAAGAAGCAATTTCAACCTTAGAAATGTCCCGTGACGCCGGCTTTGACAATCTGGGCTTTGATTTGATCTATGGTGTCCCGGGACAGAATATAAATGACTGGTTACAAACCCTGGATCAGGTATTGATTTTTAATCCGGAGCATCTTTCCTGCTACGAGTTAACCGTTGAACCGGGAACGCCTCTTGCCGCAAGCTACCGTAAAGGCAATGTAACTCTGCCTGATGAAGAACTTCAGTATGATTTTTTCATAAAAACGTCCGAAAAGCTGGAAGACGCAGGATATATCCATTATGAGGTATCAAATTTTGCCAGGGGCATGACTTATGCTTCAGGTCACAATCAGAAATACTGGAATCACACGCCTTATCTTGGTCTCGGGCCTTCCGCACACTCACTTCTGCATAATAAGCGATGGTGGAACCATAAATCTCTTCGTACATACATCAGTAACATAAAAAGGGGGAAACCTCCCGTTCAAGATGCAGAATATTTAACGAAGGATCAATTGCGTCTGGAGGCTCTTTACCTGGGGCTGCGCACGAAAAAAGGAATTAATCTTTGTGATTTTAAAAGAAAATATAATTATGACCTGTTAATTGAAAAAAAAGAAATTATTATGAAACTAATAGATGGAGGGCTTATTGATATTAAAAACGGCTATATATATCCTTCACGAAGAGGTCTTGCCGTGGCCGATAGTCTGTCGCTGATTTAGGAATCAAAAATAAATAAGTTATACAGATTGCACCGTAATCTTGTTTGGTTTCAAGGCGTGTTAAAGCACACATAACAAGTTATGTAAGCTTTAGCACAATACAGAAAACAAGCAAAAGGACAAGCAGGGTGTATGAGTTATTTATTTTTGCTGACTTAAACTGTATTTTTGGTGGCGGTGCAGGGAATTGAACCCCGGACACTACGGATATGAGCCGTATGCTCTAACCATCTGAGCTACACCGCCAGTTTTATGTTAATAACGGGGGACTTGATACAATATATTAAAACGCATGTCAAGATTATTGCCGCTTTAAATCGTAAGCAACCAGTACACTTTTGGGCATGAGAATTCCCCCGCGAGATAATACGACGGCTAAGACTATTTCATTGTTACCATCATTGTCGATATCCTTAAACTGGTAATCAGCAACGTATCCCTGGATTTTCCTCGTCTTCCAGTTTTCCACCATTCCAAGCCCGTCCCATTCAAGATCATATATTTCACTTTTCGTGAACATCTTAATATTTTTGAATAATCTCCCCGTGCCAGATAAATTCTTGACGATAATTATCTCTTTTTTACCGTCTTTATTGATATCATAAGTCAGAATTCTCAATTGTATATATGTCGTATCCTTTTCATCGGCATCGTCACCTGTCTGTTGTGCCCCCTGACCGGGTTCAATATAATTATTACTCCCCCCAAAGACCTCATCACTCTTCCATAAGATGTATTCACTTCCGCCGAAGACATGGATCTTTGAAATGGGTTTTTTCGTTTTTTCATAGGCGATAAGATGATCATCCTGATCAAGGGCCAGTATCCTTTCCCGCTTACTTCCGTCAATACTGTCAATGGTGAGACCATAAACAGAAAGACCTTCAGGAATAGACATCCTGTTTCCTCTTGCATAGTTATCGTTTTCCCAGACAATTTCATAAATAGGTTTACCGAACGGCTTATCAATCCCCGGTTTCTGTCCAAGTAGTCGCGGTATTCCCGAAGTATCAACAACCCTTAAAAACCATGGCAAATCCGAGGCAATCTTAATATATTTACCGTCATGAAACTCCAGGACAAATGAATGAAGAACGCCACTCTCCATACTGGTAACAATGATTTCCTTGATCCCGTTTTCATTAATATCGGCAACGTCAACAGAAACATTATCACTATAAGTTTTCCCCGGGATTTTATCAAGAAGTTTCAGCTGTTTACCGTCTCTTTGATAAATCATTACATTACGGCTATCTATAACCACCACCTCGTTCAAACCGTCATCATTAACATCTCCAATATCCATCCCTTTAAATTCAATTGTATATCTTTTTGTCATCCAGAATCCTTTTCGATCGAGGGCACGGGATCCATGTATAAAATCGGGGTTGATAATCGCCGTGTAGGTGCCTTCGGGTGTCTTCAATGCTTTGATTGCTTTAGAATCTTCGGGGGATTTCGCAACCGGCGCTTTTGTTTGAGAAATCGGTTGGGTTTGAGTTGGGGGAACAAAGTTTGGCGGAACTTGCCCCAAGAGATGATAATTAACTTTTTTAGCAAAATCACCTATTTTAGGTATGACCTCGTCCATCCCTCTGCATTGTTCAAATATCCCGACTGGAGACTTGTAAGCGGCAACATCAAGCAATCTTCCATCCAGGCTGATACTGTTGCCGATTTTGGTTATACTCCCCCAAACGACAAAGTTAACATTGAGTTCTTTGCCCAGGCCGTAAACATCAGCCTCGTTCATGTCCTTCTTCCCCACTTTTTTTAGAGCTTCTGTAATGGAATGTTTCTTGATGACATCTATTTGACCGCTCGATGAAAGCCTTGAAAGAAGCATATCCCATATACCATTTTTTATATAGTCTATGTTCTCAGCACTATGGACAGAAAAAGGCAGTATTGCAACCGTCTTGTTTTCCGTTGCCCACAGTGATAATGCACTCGAAATAATCATAAAAATACAAATAAAAAGGACAAATATTTTTTTCATTCTTTAATCTCCTTTAATACCTTGACAGGATGCCGGACCAGGATACGCTTATCTTTCTATATATCAGGAATCCGTAGCAGCTATAATCTGGCAAAACTTCTCAACAGATCAAAATTCACACGGTCTTTTTCCAGATCCTTTCCCAAACCGGGTGTTTCTAATATTTTCGGAATGTCTTTCAACCTTTTGTCAGACATGATCCATTGAAAAGGCTTTTTACCTATCATTCCTTTCCCGATATTTTCATGACGATCTATACGGGATCCCAAATCCTTTTTTGAATCATTGACATGAATAACTTTGAGCTTGTCTATGCCTATCATTTCTTCAATTTTCTTTAATAACTCTTCGTAACTTTCAACGGATCTTAACTCATATCCCGCGGCAAAAGCGTGACAGGTGTCGAGACAAAACATCAGCCTTGAACTTTCTACTACCTCATTCATGATCCGGGCGATTTGCTCCAACCTGTAACCCAGGGTCGTCCCCTGACCTGCCGTTATTTCGAGTGTAATTTTAACCCTGTATCCTTTTGTTCGTTCATGAATCCCGTCCAAAGCTTGTACTATTTTCTTGATTCCATATTCCTCGCCACGACCCCTGTGAGAACCGGGATGAATAACAAGATAGTTTACTCCAAGTAATTCGCATCGTTGCATCTCATGCAACATTGCATTTATTGACTTTTCATACAACTCATCATCCGCTGATGCAAGATTTATAAGATAGCTGTTGTGTGAAATGACTGGATTTATCTTTACTTTTTTTCTTACTTCCTTGAATTCAGCTATTTCTGACTCTTCAAGATATCTTTCTCTCCACTGGCTTGCATTTTTTGTAAACATCTGAATCGTGTTGCATCCAAGATCACTCCCTCTGAGAAGCGCTTTACCTAACCCACCTGAAATGGACATGTGCGCCCCCAGAAGAGGCCCTCCATTCATTATCCTATTTCTCCACTTTTTTAAAACGTTCAAATAACATATAGATCCCCAGAATGATTAGAACAACAGGAAGAACGTATTGGACCCATGACTCAATTTTCGGGTAGAAATTTCTCATAACAATAAATATAATTCCGACGACACCGATAAGCCATCCTCCGATGTCTTCGATGCGTTCAACCAGTATCCCGACAGAAATGACAATCATTACAATCGGCCAGCTTTTGTCAAATACGTAAACCCCACTACTGTTCAAGATAATAAGAACGCCCAATGCAATAAGAATCAGAGTACTTGTCAATACAAATGTCTTTTCTTTTCCTGCCACTTTCTTCTCCTTTCAGTATGGAATGAGGTTTCAAGTTTTACGTTCAAAAATTATTTGCATTTATACAGATTCTTTCTTTCCAATTAAATTCAGGAATGGCCGGAATAAATCAATCGGTATGGGGAATAGTGTTGTCGAATTGTTTTCAGATGCAACCTGGACAAGTGTTTGAAGATAACGAAGCTGTAAGGCAATGGGCTGTTCAGCAATAACGCTACCCGCATCAGCCAGCTTTTGAGCGGCTTGGAATTCTCCTTCCGCATTGATGACTTTTGCTCTTCTTTCCCTTTCCGCCTCCGCCTGTTTGGCCATAGCCCGCTGCATCTCCTGAGGAAGATCGATATGTTTTACCTCAACAGTCGACACCTTGATCCCCCAGGGATCGGTACTCCTGTCGAGTATCTCCTGCAACCGAGCATTGATCTTCTCTCTTTCTGCCAGAATTTCGTCAAGTTCTACCTGACCGCAGACACTCCTTAAAGTCGTTTGGGCAAGCTGAGAAGTAGCATAGAGGAAGTTTTCAACTTCAATAACAGCGTCATTGGCAGTCATTACCCTGAAATAAATAACTGCATTCACCTTGATAGACACATTATCCCTCGTTATCACATCCTGCGGAGGAACATCCATAGTTATGATTCTCATATCGACCTTAACCATTCTGTCCACTACGGGTATCAGGAGGATAAGACCTGGCCCTTTGGTTTTTATGACTCTCCCCAGACGAAAGATTACACCCCTTTCATATTCATTAAGTATTCTTATTGCCGCCGCCAAAAACATAATAATTAAAACGACTAATGCAGTAACTGTGTATATCATGACTTGCCCTCCTCATTCTCATTCATTTTTTTCACTTCTAATTTCAACCCTTTCATCCCGACCACTACTATGTTTTCCCCCTTTTCTATCATGTCTGTGCTATATGCGTTCCAATGTTCACCTCTTATAAAAACCTTTCCGCCTTCATAAACAGGTGTGACGGCATTTCCTTTTTCGCCAATCATCCCTTCCGCGCCCGTTACCGGCTTTCTCATCTGGGCCTTAACAGCGAGTCCGATAATGGCTATAAAAAACAATGTGGTAAGAACAATCGTTGGTATCATGACTTTTAAAGATACTCTCAACGCCGGAACAGATGATTCAAACAGCATAAGCGAACCTAAAGCAAGAGATATTATTCCAGAAACAGTTAGCATTCCATGACTTATAATTTTTATTTCAGCTACAAAAAGTATAATGCCAAAAATTATCAACAGGACACCGGCAAAATTAACCGGCAGGGTCTGCAATGCAAAAAAAGCAAGAATTAGCGATATACCACCCACAACCCCCGGGAGAATCGCGCCAGGGTGGGCAAATTCAAAGTACAAACCCGCTAGACCGATCATTAACAAAAGGTACGCTATATTAGGATCGCCCAGAGTTGTCAATATCCTTTCGCGCAGGCCCATCTTTTTTTCATTGATGATTGCTCCCTTTGTCTTCAATGATACCTTCCCTGAGGGCAATAGTACGACCTTTCCGTTAATCTTCTCCATTAACTGATCAATATCCTTAGCAACAAAATCGATAACATTCAGTTTTAAAGCATCTTCCGCCGTAATCGACTCACTTTTTCTAACGGCACGTTCAACCCATTTAACATTCCGTCCCCTCTTTTTTGCAATACCCTTTGAATAGGCAACGGCATCGTTTTCCATCTTCTCAGCCATGGTTTTGTTCATTTTTCCACCAATGCCGATTGCCACGGGATGGGCAGCACCGATGTTTGTACCTGGAGCCATTGCCGCTATATTCGCTGCCATTGTAATCATTACCCCCGCGGAAGCCGCTCGCGCTCCCGACGGATAAACAAAAACTGCAACAGGAATACGTGCATTCAAAAGTCCCTTAACTATATGTCTCATAGAGAGATCGAGACCACCCGGTGTATCAAGTAAAATTATGAGCCCCGCAGAACCTTCAGCAAAGGATTGATTAATGCTTTTGATAATATACGTTGCAACGGCTGGTGTGATGGCGGAATTTATGGTAATTACATCAAATACAGGTTTATCACTCTCCCCATAAGAGCCCGATCCTCCGGCAATAATCAGAAAAATCAGGATCAAAGATACAATAACTAATTTTATTATTTTGAACCTCATGGTTTCACCTGCAGTGGTTCGTGGTCCGGGTATTGCTGCTCGTTGCTCATCACTCATTGCTGATTTAGTTCCTCCATAATCATCTGAACATCTTCCCACACCTGTTTTTTAGCTCCGGGATTTCTTAAAAGATATGCGGGATGATACGTCGGCATAAGTTTTATCCCCTGATAAGAATGGAATCGTCCTCGAAGTCTGGATATGGGAACATCAGTTTGAAGCAATGTCTTGGCCGCAAAAGTGCCAAGAGCACATATCACCTTGGGATTAATCACCTCAAGCTGTTTTATCAAAAAAGGTTCACAGGTTTTGATTTCGTCCGGTTTAGGATTCCTGTTTCCCGGAGGACGACATTTTAATATATTACATATGTAAATCTCTTTTCTCGTAAGCCCCATAGCCCCAACAATTCTCGTAAGGAGCTGGCCTGCCCGGCCTACAAATGGTTTACCCTGCAAATCTTCCTGTTCGCCAGGAGCTTCCCCCACAAATACAAGGTCCGCATTCTGATTTCCTTCTCCGAATACCAGATTTTTCCTGGTCTGATATAAATTGCACCTCTGACAATCTCCGAGCTCCCGGCGTATATCATCAAGGGTTAATGGGATTAAGCGCGCCTTTTCCACATTTGTAATTGCATCTTCCGCAATAAACTCGTCTTGAAATGCGACCGCGCCCTTCATGTACAAACCGGAACAATTTCTCCCAGAGTCTCTCTCTGAAATGACATAATTTTTTAGAGAAACAACTACTTGAAAAAGCTCATCCCTTAATTGTTCTTTTGAATTCATATTGATACTCTAAATTCGTAACTACTCAGGTTCACAGTTCAGTGGTTCAAGGTTCAACAGTTGAATGAAGAGAAACGGGTAATATCTCAATAAACACGGGCAGGGGTGACTTTAGTCGCCCCTGCCGGAAGGTTAAAACCTCCCCTCCCTCATTTATTGGAACTCTTTTA
>JAGGSD010000339.1 GCA_021159265.1 Syntrophobacterales bacterium
ATACGCATCCCAAATGCAGTCCGGGGACAAGAATGGAACCTTGAACCCGTGAACCAGTAAACGGTTACAATATATCATATTTGGTTCCGGCTTGTCCGGGTTAGGGAATAGGAGTTTTGTTGCTTTTAGTGGAAATGGGTTTATCATTAATTTGAAATTTTGCGGCTTTGCCGCATTAAGAACGGGCCAGTAGCTCTAATTGGCTAGAGCGCCGGACTCCAAATCCGGATGCTGGGGGTTCGAGTCCCTCCTGGCCTGCCATTTTATTTTTCTGGTATTGCCGGGTGGAATTGTTAAATGAATAAAATAACGGTAACCGTATCTAGAATAGGTCAGTTTTTAAGAGAATCAAGGTTTGAGCTGAAGAAAGTGACGTGGCCAACACCAAAAGAAACATTTGCCTCTACATCGGTTGTTGTTGTCATTGTTATCATCATGTCTGTTTTTTTAGGGGTTGTGGATCTGGGTTTAACGAAAGTAATAAAATTTATTTTAGGTTAGAAAAATGGCTTTTAAATGGTATGTTGTTCACACTTATTCAGGTTTCGAAAACAGAGTAAAACTTTCTCTGCAGGAAGCGATAGCAGTTGCCGGGATGGAGGAGTATTTTGATGATATTCTTATTCCGGAAGAGGATATAGTTGAACTTGTTGAGGGTACAAAAAAGACTTCAAAAAGAAAATTTTTCCCCGGCTATATACTTGTAAGAATGGAAATGAATGATGATACCTGGCATATAGTAAAAAATACCCCAAAGGTTACCGGCTTCATTGGAAGTAAGGATAGCCCATCTCCTATATCGGATATGGATGTTCAGTCATTGAGAACAAGAATAGACGAAGGAACTCTGAAGCCAAAACCAAAATATAAGTTTGAAGAAGGAGACCACGTAAAAATTGTTGACGGTCCTTTTACAGGCTTTGACGGTGTGGTGGATGAAATAAAGCCGGAAAAAGGCAAGTTGAGAGTTATTGTGAGTATCTTCGGCAGGTCAACGCCGGTTGAACTGGATTTTATTCAGGTTATCCAAAATTAAAATAACAGGTTACATGTTTGAGGGGTAATTTTCTAATTGTATTTATTTTTGTTGCGAAAAAAGGAATCAGGGTGATTGTAATGGCAAAGAAGGTAATAGCAAGCATAAAGCTTCAAATACAGGCAGGTAAGGCGACGCCATCGCCACCTGTTGGTCCGGCTTTAGGTCAACACGGGGTCAATATTATGGAATTTTGTAAGGCTTATAATTCCTTAACGCAAAATCAAGAGGGTATGGTTATTCCTGCTGTTATAACAGTATATGCTGACAGATCTTTCACATTTATTATAAAGACTTCTCCAACCGCTGTTCTTCTCAAGCAGGCGGCCAAAATTGCAAAAGGTGCAGGTGATCCCAAAAGGGAAAGGGTAGGAAGTGTTACTGCTGCTCAAGTCAAGGAGATTGCCGAGATAAAATATCAGGACCTCAATGCAATAAATATGGAAGGCGCTATCAAAATTGTAGAAGGAACAGCAAGATCCATGGGGATAGAGATAGCTAAATAAATTTATAGTGGAGCTTATTATAATGTCCAAGAAGGGTAAAAGATTGTTAGATATTGAAAAGAAGGTTGAACCCGGGAAGCGCTATACGTTGAGAGAATCGCTGGAGCTTTTACTGTCAACAGCGCGGGTAAAATTTGATGAGACTGTCGATGCAGCCATTCGATTAGGTGTCAATCCGAGGCATGCCGACCAAATGGTGAGGGGGAGTGTTGTTCTCCCGAATGGTTTGGGTAAAGCCGTAAAAGTATTGGTTTTTGCAAAAGGAGACAAAGAAAAGGAAGCCATCGACGCAGGTGCGGATATCACCGGTTCCGATGAGTTGATTGAAAAGATTAAAGGTGGATGGTTTGATTTTGATCGAGTAATTGCTACGCCGGATATGATGGGTAGTGTTGGGAAACTGGGTAAAATTTTAGGGCCGCGTGGGTTAATGCCGAATCCCAAAGTTGGTACCGTAACTTTCAGTGTTGCCAATGCAGTAACAGAAATGAAAGCCGGTAAAGTTGCGTTCAGGGTGGAAAAGGCAGGCATAGTTCACAGCCCTGTGGGTAAAGTATCTTTTGGTGCAGACAAACTGTATGAAAATGTCCTGGCATTGCTGGGGACCATTGTAAAATTAAAACCTGCATCCAGTAAAGGAACATACTTAAGGTCTATTTCTCTTTCCACTACAATGGGTCCCGGTATCAAGGTTGACCCTCTCAATGTGAGAAATCTATTAAAATAAAAAAGATATTGAAGATCAAAGACAGCAGGCACAGGAAGTTTAATCGAGCATACTCGGCCTGCCGAGACGATGAGGTATTAGTCCCTTAATTGTAAGGTTCGTGCCAAAATGGCTTCGGCGTGAACTCAGCCGAACGCTCAGTCGAACAGCCGAACGGCAAAGGAATTTAGTAAGCGTTTACTGAATGTTGAAATTAGAAAATAGAAATTGGGAATTTGGCCTCATGCTTTTCTCCCGAATTTCCAATTTCCAATTTCAAGCCGTGAGCGGTTGCAGACTTTCAGCTTCGAGCTTTTCCGGCTTGTCCGGGTTGGGATTTCTTCCTGTATCACGGTTAAGTTTTTGAAATCAGGTAACAATTCTTTTTAAATTTAGTATTGAAAGGAGGCTATTGATTTGAACCGAAGCAAAAAGGAACAGATTGTTGCTGAGCTTCAAGAGAAACTCAAAGACGTGAAGCTGGCAATTCTTGCAGATTACAGCGGTTTAAATGTTGAGAAAATCACGGATTTGAGAAATGAGTTAAGAAAATCAGATGCAGAGTTCAGGGTAATAAAGAATACGCTCTTTAGAATTGCTTCGAAGGATACCGATTTCCGTTTATTTGATGATTATTTAAAGGGTCCTTTGGCGCTGATCATGAATTTTGGGGATGTGGTTGAATCTACAAAAACACTTGTCAATTTTGCCAGGAAAAATGAAGAACTGGAACTTAAAGCCGGAGTTTTTGATAATAGATTCCTTACAAACGAACAGATAAAAACCCTGTCCGAATTGCCGAGCAGGGAAGTTCTTTTGGGAAAGCTTTTATCTATGATGGTGGCGGCGCAGACCTCGCTTGTTACTGTATTAAGTGGTGTCCCCAGAAAATTTGTTCAAACTCTTGAAGCTTACCGTGTAAAAAAAGAAAAAGAAAATTAAAATATACAGGAAGGAATGAGAAAAATGGCAGAAAAAAAAATCACTAAGGAAGACGTTGTAAAATTTATTGAAGGAATGACAGTTCTTGAACTCTCAGAGCTGGTTACAGAATTAGAGGAGAAGTTCGGTGTTTCTGCTTCTGCTCCGGTTGCCGTTGCAGCCGTAGCCGCAGGACCCACGCAGGAGGAAGCTCAGGCGGAAGAAAAAACTGAATTTGATGTTATACTCACGGGGTTTGGAGAACAGAAAATTCAGGTTATCAAAGTCGTCAGAGCTCTGACCTCTTTGGGTTTAAAAGAGGCCAAGGATCTTGTTGAAGGTGTGCCAAAGGCGGTTAAAGAAGGTGTGCCAAAAGATGAAGCTGAAGAAATAAAGGCCAAATTAGAAGGCGTTGGGGCAAGCGTAGAAATTAAATAAAATACAATTTACCCTTCATGAGAAATTTTGTGGAGGGTGTAGCCAAAGGGTTCTTATGATTAGTTATAGAAAAAGATTTGGGCATGTAAAAGAAGTTATGGAGATTCCCAATCTCATCGATATCCAGAAGAAGTCCTATGCGAAATTCCTGCAGAAAGATGTTAAACCGTCAGAAAGGTCCGACTTCGGTCTTCAGGGAACTTTCAAGAGTGTATTTCCCATTGTGGATTTCGGCGGTAAGAGTTCTTTGGAATTCGTGAGTTATAGCATTGGTGATAGCCGGTATGATGAACAGGAGTGTGTTCAAAAAGGAATGAGCTATGTGGCTCCTCTGAAGATTGTTGTTAGATTAGTTGTGTTTGACAATGATCGAATAAGCGGACAGAAGAGTGTCAGAGATATAAAGGAGCAGGAAGTTTATTTTGGTGAAATTCCTCTAATGACAAAAAGGGGCACTTTTATTGTCAATGGTACCGAAAGGGTTATTGTCAGTCAACTTCACAGATCTCCTGGCATATTCTTCGATCATGACAAAGGGAAAACTCATGCAAGCGGGAAGCTGATATATTCCGCAAGAATTATGCCCATCAGAGGTTCCTGGCTTGATATCGAATTTGATCCGAAGGACGTTCTCTATGCCAGGATTGATAGAAGAAGAAAGATGCCGGTTACGATTCTCTTAAAGGCCATGGGATATACACCTGAAGAACTTCTCAAATATTTCTGCGATATAGAAACAGTTTCCATTGATGGTGGAAGGTTGTTTCTTTCAATTGATAAATGCCTGTTGGGTGAGAAAGTGACAGTTGATGTCGCTGATCCCAGAACAGGCGAAATTATCATAAAACAGGGCAGGAAAATTTCCAGGACAACCTTGAAAAAAATGGAGGAGCTGGGAATTGACAGGATGGAAATTAAAGAGGAAGATATCCATGGAAAGATTTTTGCCGGTAATGTAACAGATCCTGAGACCGGAGAAATATTGTTCAGGTGTAATGATGGATTAGGCATAGAAGGAATTCAGCAACTTTATCAAAAAGGTATTAAGGAAATTCAATTCATTCATCTGTCTGAGGATGGCTCAAATTCTTACATCAGAAATACTCTCCTTCTGGATAAAGTTGAAACAGAGGAAGATGCTGTCATAGAGATATACAGAAGATTAAGGCCCAGCAATCCTCCCACCCTTGAGACGGCAAGAAAGTTTTTCGATGGGCTCTTTTTTAATCCTGCCACTTATAACCTGTCTGACGTTGGAAGAGTCAAAATGAACTATAAACTCCATTTGGATGTTCCTCCGGATCTGACTGTTTTGCGCAAGGAAGACATATTAGATGCTGTTAAGTATCTCATTAATCTCAAAAATGGTGTGGCTAACTACAGCATTGATGACATTGATCATCTTGGCAACAGAAGGGTAAGATCGGTCGGCGAGCTTATTGAAAATCAATACAGAATCGGTTTGATGAGGATGGAACGGGCCGTGAAGGAAAAAATGAGCCTCTTGGATATCGAAACTATGATGCCTCATGATCTGGTAAATGCAAAGCCTGTCTCCGCAGTCATAAATGAGTTTTTTGGAAGCAGTCAATTATCCCAGTTTATGGATCAGACAAACCCCCTGTCAGAGATAACTCATAAGAGGCGATTATCTGCCCTCGGACCCGGAGGCATTACCCGTGAAAGGGCGGGGTTCGAGGTAAGGGATGTGCACAACACACATTATGGTCGAATATGTCCTATAGAAACTCCGGAAGGTCCCAACATTGGTTTGATAGTTTCTCTCAGCACTTATGCAAGGGTAAATGATTTCGGTTTTATAGAAACACCGTATAGAGTAGTGGAAAAAGGGAAAGTGCTTGATGAAATCCGTTATCTTACCGCAGCAGAGGAAGAAACTTATATTATAGCACAGGCAAATACCCCGATCGATTCAGAAGGAAGAATTTCTGAGAAAATGGTCACAGCAAGAAAGGGGGGGAATTACATAATCATTCCGGCGGATGAAGTGACCTTAATGGATATTTCTCCCAGTCAGCTTATTAGTGTTGCCACAGGGCTTATTCCCTTTTTAGAACATGATGACGCAAACCGTGCTTTGATGGGTTCTAATATGCAGAGGCAAGCGGTTCCTTTACTGAAACCCGACGCCCCTTTGGTGGGAACAGGTATGGAGTCTGTTGTTGCCCGGGACTCCGGCGCTGTCGTTGTTGCAAAAAGATCTGGGATAGTAGAAGATGTAGATGCTTCAAGAATAGTCATCAAAAGTGACAATGAAGAAAAAGATGAATTAGATACTGGCGTAGATATATATAACCTGATCAAATATCAACGTTCCAATCAGGACACATGTTTTAACCATAAACCTATTGTAAATAAAGGGGATAGAGTAAATATCGGGGATTTAATAGCCGATGGTCCTGCCACGTCCAATGGGGAGCTGGCGCTTGGACGGAATATTATGGTCGCATTCATGTCCTGGGGTGGATACAATTATGAAGATTCCATCCTGATCAGTGAAAGAGTTGTCAAAGAAGATGTTTATACGTCTATACATATTGAAAAATTTGAAACAATGGCCAGAGATACAAAGCTTGGTAAAGAAGAAATCACAAGAGACATACCTAATGTGGGAGAAGAGGCGCTCAGAAATCTGGACGAAAGTGGAATTGTTCGAATTGGTGTTTTTGTAAAACACGGAGATATCCTGGTTGGGAAAATTACCCCCAAAGGTGAAACACAATTATCGCCGGAAGAAAAACTGTTGCGGGCTATATTTGGTGAGAAGGCAGGAGATGTCAGAGATACATCATTGCATGTTCCGCCGGGAGTTGAAGGAGTTGTTATTGATGTACAAATCTTCAACCGTAAAGGCACGGGGAAAGATAGCAGATTACTTGAAATAGAAGAAGCGGAAGTTCGGCGGCTTCTCAAAGATCAGAATGACGAAATCAGAATTATTACGGAAAGCATCAGGAAAGAAGCTTTGAGTTTGTTGGCCGGTAAAACTTCAGCGTCGAAATTATCAGATCCTCACAAGAGAAAAACACTATTGAAAAAAAATGATGTCATATCCGAAGATAAGCTGAATGATATTCCGTTTTACCTCTGGAAAGACATTACGTTAGTAGAAAAAGAAGTTGAGGAAAGATTGAGATCCATATTTTCTAATTTATCCAGAAAAATAGAAATTATCAAATCCTTTTTTGCGGCAAAGATGGACAAAATGCAAACAGGAGATGAACTTCCTCCGGGTGTAATCAGATTGGTAAAGGTAAATATTGCCGTAAAGAGAAAGCTTTCTGTTGGTGATAAAATGGCGGGGCGACATGGTAACAAAGGGGTTCTGTCGAAGATTCTACCGGAAGAAGATATGCCTTATTTCGAAGATGGCACTCCTGTTGATATCGTTTTGAATCCCCTGGGAGTTCCTTCCCGTATGAATGTCGGTCAGGTTCTCGAAACTCACTTAGGATGGGCGGCAAAAGGATTAGGAGAAAAGCTACAGTCTCTCATAGAGAAGCATGCAAATGTCAATTCGGTAAAAAAGGAGTTAAAAGATATTTATTCTTCGACAGAATTGGATAGCTTTATAGATAGAGCTTCCGAAGACGAAGTCAAAAAACTTGTAGGCAGGCTAAAGGCAGGTGTGCCTATGGCCTCGCCGGTGTTTGATGGTGCACAAGAATATGAGGTAGAAAAGATGTTTAAGATGGCCGGTTTGCCGGAAAGAAAGCAAGCCCAGCTTTTTGACGGGTTAACAGGCGAACCTTTTGATCAAAAAATAACAGTTGGGATGATTTATATGTTGAAACTTCATCATCTTGTCGACAATAAAATTCATGCGAGATCAATTGGTCCTTATTCTCTTGTTACCCAGCAACCTCTTGGGGGGAAAGCCCAATTTGGTGGTCAAAGGCTGGGTGAGATGGAAGTATGGGCAATTGAAGCCTATGGCGCCGCCAATACATTACAGGAATTTCTTACAGTAAAATCTGATGATGTAGCCGGGAGAACAAGGATGTACGAAGCTATTGTTAAAGGTGAACATGCATTGGAGCCGGGATTGCCGGAATCTTTCAATGTACTGGTCAAAGAATTACAGGGTCTTTCTATTGATGTAGAGTTAATCGAGAATACAGAGGACAAGATGTAGTTATCGTCGACCTGAAGCGGTAAAAGCGCAAGTGCTAAGGGCTGAGCCACGAGCAATGAGGACTGAGGGCTAAAGGCTTTTCCTCCAGTTTGTGCCTTTCAGCATCTGTGCGAAAAACGCAGTTATTGGCAATAAAGACTCTAATAACCTTGCGAACAAAGGGAGTTGATCCAGTGGAAGATATTTTTAGTTTTTTTGAAAAACCCAAGGATCCTGTAAGATTCAATGCAATAAAGGTATCTATTGCCTCGCCCGAAAAAATCCTTTCGTGGTCACGTGGCGAGGTAAAAAAACCCGAGACAATAAATTACAGGACTTTTAAACCGGAAAGAGATGGTCTCTTTTGTGCCAGAATCTTTGGTCCCGTTAAAGATTATGAGTGTTTATGCGGAAGATACAAGAGAATGAAACACAGGGGAGTAGTCTGTGAGAAATGTGGGGTTGAAGTTACTCAGTCCAGGGTGCGCAGAGAAAGAATGGGGCATATAACCCTGGCTTCACCCGTTGCCCATATCTGGTTTTTGAAGAGTTTACCCAGCAGAATCGGAAATGTCCTGGATTTGACGCTGAAGGAACTGGAAAAGGTATTGTATTTTGAGTCCTGGATAGTGTTGGATCCTAAGGATACTCCCTTGAAGAAAAAAGAGCTGCTGGCTGAGGAAGAGTATCTCGAAGCAAAAGAAACATATGGCAAAGACAGTTTTGAGGCCGATATTGGCGCTGGGGCAATAAGAAAGCTTCTTGAGGAAATCCATCTGGAGGATCTTGATAAGGAACTGAGAGCCGGACTAAAGGCGGCTACCTCTGAAACGAAAAGAAAAAAACTGGCGAAAAGACTAAAGGTTATTGAAGCGTTGAAAAAGTCTGGTAACAAGCCGGAATGGATGGTTTTAACCGTTATACCCGTCATACCGCCTGATTTAAGGCCGCTGGTTCCGCTGGATGGAGGCCGCTTTGCCACATCTGATTTAAATGATCTTTACCGGAGGGTGATTAACAGGAACAACCGTTTGAAGCGGTTGCAGGAATTGAATGCACCTGAAATTATTATAAGAAACGAAAAAAGAATGCTCCAGGAAGCAGTTGATGTCTTGTTTGATAATGGAAGGCGTGGAAAGGCGATCACTGGTTCGAATTCAAGACCTTTACGTTCCCTGTCCGATATGCTGAAAGGAAAACAGGGAAGGTTCAGACAAAACCTTCTCGGCAAAAGGGTGGATTATTCCGGAAGATCCGTGATTACTGTGGGACCCGATTTAAGGCTTCATCAATGCGGTCTGCCTAAGAAGATGGCGCTGGAACTCTTTAAGCCTTTTATCTATAATCGGCTCGAGGAAAAGGGCTATGTGACTACCATAAAAAGCGCCAAGAAGATGGTTGAAAAAGAAGCTCCCGAAGTATGGGATGCCCTTGACGAGGTTGTTAGCGAGTATCCCATTCTGCTCAATAGAGCTCCGACCCTGCATAGATTGGGCATACAAGCTTTTGAACCCGTGCTTATAGAAGGTAAGGCTATTCAGCTTCATCCTCTTGTCTGCACAGCATTTAATGCTGATTTTGATGGTGATCAAATGGCCGTTCACGTGCCTTTGTCCCTTGAGGCTCAGGTAGAAGCGAGGGTTTTAATGATGTCGACAAACAACATCCTCTCACCAGCTAATGGTAAACCGGTTATTGTGCCCAGTCAGGATATTGTCCTCGGCATATATTATTTGACAAGATCAAAAAATGATGTGAAGGGCGAAAAGATAGTTTTTGCCGATCCCGAAGAGGTTAGGAGCGCGTACGATGCCGGTAAAGTTGAACTTCACGCAATGATAAAAGTTCGTATTGACGGTGAGCTGGTAGACACAACTGTGGGCAGGGTTTTACTTTATGAGATCATTCCTCGTGAAATTCCCTTCCATTTCGTTAATAAAGTTATCAATAAAAAGGAAATGGCTAATCTCATTGATTACTGCTACCGTTCGTGCGGCGTTAAAACGACTGTTATCTTAGCAGATAAACTGAAAGATCTCGGTTTTGAATATGCTTCCAAATCTGGTCTGTCCATTTCCATTGATGACATGGTTATTTCTGCCAGCAAGGATAAAATTGTATCGAAGGCAAATCTTGATGTTATAAAAATTCAGGAACAATATATGGAGGGTTTGATCACCGACGGTGAGCGTTACAATAAAGTTATTGATATATGGGCTCAGGCAACTGAAAAAGTTGCTGATGAAATGCTAAACGAACTTGGAATGGAAGAATCGAGGGATCCTGATAATCAGATAGTGAAAAGCGAAAGTTTTAATCCCATTTACATGATGGCTGATTCAGGCGCAAGGGGGAGTGCGGCGCAAATAAGGCAACTTGCAGGAATGAGGGGATTGATGGCAAAACCGTCAGGGGAAATCATCGAAACACCGATCACCGCCAATTTTAGAGAAGGGTTGTCGGTTCTTCAATACTTCATTTCTACCCATGGCGCCAGAAAGGGTCTTGCCGATACAGCGCTGAAAACAGCAAATTCAGGTTATCTTACCAGGAGACTTGTTGACGTGGCACAGGACTGTATCATTACCGAGGAGGATTGCGGCACCATTGATGGAATCTATGTTTCAGCTCTTGTTGAAGGTGGTGAAATCATAGAAACGGCTGGTGAACGTGTTCTCGGAAGAGTTGCTCTTGAAGATATAAAGGATCCTTTTACTGGAGAAATCCTGGTAAGAGCAAATGAGGAAATTAATGAAGCACTGGCAGACAAAATCGACAGGGCGGGATTGGAAAGAGTGCTTATCCGATCCGTTTTGACCTGTAAGTCAAAGTATGGTGTTTGCGCCAGATGCTATGGAAGGGACCTGGCGCATGGTCACCTGGTAAATATAGGTGAAGCCGCTGGTATCATTGCGGCTCAATCCATTGGTGAACCGGGGACACAGTTGACGATGAGAACCTTCCATATTGGTGGTACCGCAAAGTTTGAAGAACATTCAACCCTCGAAGCGCGGCATGAAGGCATACTGAAATTTGTCAATTGCAATGTGATTAAAAGGCAAAAGAATGATCAAGTAGTAATGAGTAGAAACGCAGAACTTCATGTTTTTGATAAGGAAGGAAGAAACCGTGGTAAATACCCTGTTCCCTATGGAGCGCATCTGAAAGTTGAGGAGGGTCAGGAGATAAGAAAAGGGGAGCAAATTGCAGAGTGGGATCCGTTTTCAATACCTGTTCTTGCCGAGGTTGACGGGACTGTAAAGTTTGGAGATGTTATCGAAGGGAAAACCATGCAGGAGCAGGTTGATACGATTACAGGTCTTTCCAGAAAGGTTATCGTTGAGTGCGGGGATACGGATTTACGTCCCAGAGCTTCAATTAAAGATAAAGATGGAAAGACAGCCAAAGCGCCGGGCACCCATGCTAGTGCGAGACACTTGTTGCCAGTGGGGGCTAATCTTGTCGTAATGGAAGGAGATCTGATTAAAGCGGGCGATATTATTGCCAAGATTCCCAGGGAAACAACAAAAACTAAGGATATCACCGGTGGTTTGCCCCGTGTAGCCGAACTTTTCGAGGCAAGAAAACCAAAGGAACATGCCGTAATCGCGGAAATTGATGGAATAGTTTCCTATGGTAAGGATCTTAAGGGGAAAAGGAGAGTAGTGGTAACTCCCGGTGTGGGCGAATCGAAAGACTACCTTATCCCCAAAGGTAAACATATAACGGTTCAGGAAGGTGACAGAGTTATAGCAGGCGAGCCTCTAATGGATGGCGCGAATAACCCTCATGATATTCTTAATATTAAGGGGGAGAAAGAATTAGCAAAATACCTTGTCGATGAAGTACAGGAAGTTTACAGGTTGCAGGGAGTTAAAATCAACGATAAACATATAGAAATTATCGTGCGCCAGATGTTGAAGAAAGTGAAGGTTGTAGACCCAGGTGATACGACTTTCTTTGTAGATGAACGAATAGATAGATCTGAATTTGAAGAAGAAAATGAAAAGATAATTTCTGATGGAGGAACCCCTGCTACGGCGGAACCGATACTTCTTGGAATTACAAAAGTATCCCTGAGTACCTCCAGCTTTATTTCGGCAGCATCGTTTCAGGAGACTACTCGTGTGCTGACAGAAGCTGCTTTATCCGGGAAAGTGGATCATTTAAGAGGGCTTAAAGAAAATGTCATTATGGGAAGATTGATCCCGGCGGGCACAGGTCTTTCGATGTATAAAAAATTAGGCGTTAAAGTTTAGTCCGTTAATTATAAAGTTCGTGCCTGCCTGTGCGTTGCCTGTCTGCGCCTGCCTGTGCCGCCGGCACGGCAGACAGGCAGGCACGCAGACAGGCAAAATTGGCAAAAGAATTAAGAACAATCACGAAACCACGAA
>JAGGSD010000320.1 GCA_021159265.1 Syntrophobacterales bacterium
TCCCTTAGTTTTGATGATCCCATCAAAAGTATGATTCAGGCGGTTTCGTAAAAAGTTTCGTGTGCCCCCTAAAACATAACGGGATAAAAAAGCACGCAAGCCGGAAAAGGGGAAGGCATACTTTTTGTGCGTTGAGCTTTTTCACATCTGAAGCGCAACACAGCAGACGAACTTTCTACGGAACCGTCAGTTTTTTTCCTGCATAACAATATTAGTGCCATACAAACTGACAAAAACAACACTTAAAAAGTATAGGATATCCCGTGAATCCACGATACCTTTGGAAATATTTTTAAAATGAAAATCGGCTCCAAGATAGCCGACAAAGCCAAGAACTGACTTGGGAAAAAACAAAAGCATTTTATCTATCAATGTCAGTGTAAAACAGATGGCCACACCAATGATAAAGGCAATAATCTGATTACGTGTCAGAGATGAAGCAAAAAGCCCCACGGCAGTGTAAGCCGCACCTAACATGATGGCGCCGGCATATCCGCCGATCACCGGTCCCCAGTCCAATTGTCCCATAAAAACAATACAGACGGGATAGGCTAAAGTGGGAATAAGGGCCGCCGCAACGAAAAGAACACCGGCTAAAAATTTACCCGCCAAAATATCGTTAAACGTTACGGGAAGGGTTAGCAGCATTTCATAGGACCCCACGTTCAACTCTTCGGAAAACAGGCGCATGGTAATCGCCGGTATCAAAAAAGAAAATGTAACGGGTAAAAGATCAAAAAAATTCCTTAAATCCGCCTGATTAAAGTAAAAAAACGTGGTAAAAAAGAACCAGCCTGTCACCAGAAGAAAAATAGATATAACAATATAGGCAATAGGCGATATGAAATAATCTTTTAGCTCCTTAATACAGATACGGATAATCTGCTTCATTTTAGGCCTCCCTGGTCAATTCCCTGAAAATATTTTCCAGTGTCCTGGTTTCCTGATAAAATTCAAGAATTATCCAGGATGTTTCTTTGATGGTCTGATAAATCTGTCCTCTAAGATCAACATCCGCCCTGCAAACAAGTCGAACGGTTAAGGATCCGTTTTCTTCACCATGGATCGACTCAATTTTTTCAAGTCCCCGCATGTCTTCAAATTGATCCTTAAACTCCTGTAGTCCAACGTTGGCCAGTACCAGATGGATATAATATTCTTTGCCCGTCGATTGTTTAAGATTTTCTGTTTTGTCATCGGCCGCTATTTTTCCTTTATTGATAATCACCACCCGGTCACAGGTGGCTTCAACCTCACTTAGTATATGCGTGGATAAAATGACCGTTTTTTCTTTCCCGACCTGCTTGATGATTTTTCTTATTTCCACAATTTGATTAGGATCAAGACCGGATGTGGGTTCGTCCAGCACAAGTATTTGAGGATCATTCATCATGGCATGGGCCAGTCCCACCCTTTGTTTCAACCCTTTTGAAAGCTCGTTGACGCTCCTGTGCATGATATCGCCCATACCGCAAAGATCCGCCAGCTCCCTGAGTCTGGTTTCCTTTTTTTTACCGTCCAGTCCCCGGATATCCGCAACGTAACTCAGATAATCATATACCAGCATACTATGATACAGGGGCGCGGACTCGGGAAGATAGCCCATGATATTTTTAATTTCAAGCCGGTCTTTGATAATATCCAGGCCATTGACACGGATGGCGCCGGATGTGGGCGGAAAGTACCCGGTCAGCATGCGCAAAGTTGTTGTTTTGCCGGCTCCGTTTGGACCTAAAAGTCCAAGAATTTCCCCCTTTTCAATATCAAAGCTGATCTTATCCACCGCACAAAAATCTTTGTAATATTTGGTCAGATTTTCAACGTGAATCATGGTTACCCCTTTCAAAAGTCTCCTTCATCGTATAAGCCCCACCCCTTTTGCAGGCACCCAGCACCTGCGTGAATCGGGGAGTTCGATCTGATACCATTTTTTTCTTTTTTCAACAAGCACAAACTCGGTTCCGGCATGAAGCGGTTTTTTAAAACTGGGGGCGGGGCATAGGTTTCGCTGTTCCCTTTTCTGGCGACAATTTGCGAATCAATGATAACGCCGGGATGGTTACGTGTCAATGTGCAGTAAAAATCCGGGAAAAATCAGGTTTTCAGGGTAACACTTTACCCCTCCATTTTCATGTTAAAAACTGTTCTACAAATTCCATTGCTTCCTTCTTCTGAGAAAGACTCAATTCATTGATTTTTCCTATAGCGTCTGCAATTTTCTTTTTCCTTCGACAGGCCTTCGGCGTGAGCTCAGTCGAACGCTCAGGATGACTTGTAGTGAGCTTGCCGAACTATTTTTTCGTGGCTTCGTGATTGTTCTTAATTCTTTTGCCAATTTTGCCTGTCTGCGTGCCTGCCTGTCTGCCGTGCAGGCGGCACAGGCAGGCGCAGACAGGCAACGCACAGGCAGGCAAGAATTTTACAACTAAGCGCTTGACGATATGCTTTTTGTCCTTGGACTACCAGACAGGGTCGCCGAGGTCGTTGGTTTGAGACCTTTGCATAACGTTCCCTTTTGCCCAATTTCTGCGTCAGGCTCAAATTTTAATCCTCGAAATATCCAATATATTCCTGTGGTTAAAATCTTCGCCTTCCTTGAACTTGAACAAAATTGAACATTCTGCAAAGGTCTCATTCTCTCATTTTGATTTTGATGAATTTCTTCCAATTACAAAAAATTTAATGGCATTACTTGCAAAATAATGACGATAAATCAAGAATATATTTAATTCAGACAGGGTGGATGCATGAGTATAAAAACACAAGTGATTGAAATCGCCGGAAAATCAGAGAAAGCGGCCAACATATTGGCAAATATCTCATCCCAGGTTAAAAACAAAGCCCTCCTCGAAATGGCAGATGAGCTGATCAGGAATATGGATTATCTCTCAACCGAAAACGCAAAGGACCTTGATTATGCAGGTAAAAAAGGACTTTCCGGGGCGATGATAGACAGGCTTACGCTGGACGAATCTACCGTAAAGGGGATGGCGGAAGGCCTGAAGGAGGTTGCCGCCCTGCCCGATCCTGTAGGCGAGGTTACATCAATGTGGCGGAGACCCAATGGTCTTCTTATCGGCAGAATGAGGATTCCCCTTGGCGTTATCGGGATTATATATGAGTCCCGTCCCAATGTGACTGCAGATGCCGCGGCGCTGTGCCTCAAATCCGGAAATGCCGTAATTCTAAGGGGTGGGTCTGAAGCAATCAATTCCAATCTGGCAATAGCAAGGATATTGCAGGATGTATTGAGAAATGTGAACATCCCGGAAGCAGCCATACAGGTCATTCCCATAACGGACAGGCAGGCGGTCAGTGAAATGCTTAAGCTGGAGGAATATATAGACATTATCATTCCCAGGGGCGGAGAGGAACTGATCAGGGCCGTCGTAGACCAGTCTAAAATACCCGTCATCAAGCACTACAAGGGGGTTTGCCATATTTTTGTGGATGAAAGCGCCGATCTTGATATGGCCGTTGCGATCTGTATGAACGCCAAGACACAAAGACCCGGGGTTTGCAATGCCATGGAAACGCTTCTGATCCACAGGGATATTGCCAAAACATTTCTTCCCCGGGTAGCGAAAAAACTGAGGGATGCTGGCGTTACCCTCCGGGGGTGTGAGAACACGCGTAGAATTCTTCCTGATATTGAAACAGCGACCGAAGATGACTGGCATGAAGAGTATCTGGATCTTGTTCTGGCTATACGTGTCGTGGATGACATTAATGAAGCCATGGCTCATATCGAAAAATATGGTTCTCTTCATACGGAATCAATCATTACGAGTGATTACAATAACTCCCAGCGTTTCCTGAACGAGGTCAACTCCTCAACCGTTCTCGTCAATGCATCTACAAGATTCAGTGACGGATTTGAGTTGGGTCTCGGCGCTGAGATCGGAATCAGCACGACAAAACTCCATGCATTTGGACCGATGGGTCTCGAAGAGTTGACGACCACAAAATTTATCATTTATGGAAATGGGCAGATCAGAACATGAAATGGGGATTATTCGGGGGAACATTTGATCCCATTCACCTCGGTCACCTGAGGTGCGCCTGGGAAATCCTTGAGATTTTTAACCTGGATAAAGTAATTTTCATTCCTGCCGCACAACCGCCTTTCAAGAACGACAGAGATATCATTCCATTTTACCATCGTGAGCAAATGATAAAACTGGCAATTGAAGGCAACTCCCTCTTCTCTTCCTCCGATATCGAAAATCAACGGGAAGGAAGATCGTACTCAATTGACACGATTAAACATTTTCTTAATCACTCGCCTGAAAACCTTGAACTCTATTTTATCTTAGGTCAGGACGCGTTTCATGGTATCCAGGCGTGGAAAGAGTGGGATAAGTTACTGTCTCTCTGCAATTTTATCGTTATAACCAGACCGGGTTATGAAATAAAATGGCTGCAGGAAATACTCCCCTCCGATTTCTCCGCTAAATTCAAATATGATAAAAGCACGGATGGATTCGCTGGTCCCAGTGGAAACACAATATTCTTCAGGAAAGTCATTTATCTTGATATATCGTCCACCGATTTAAGAAACAGGGTAAAAAAAGGCAAGTCTATTATGTATCTCACTCCGGATTCAGTTTGCGAATATATCGTGAACCATTCTTTATACATGGATCATCATCCGATTAGTTGAAGTTAGTTAAGGCAAAATGTAACTACTCAGGTAGGCACAGAGCGGCAAAGGCACAGAGGCACAAAGAGTAAAAAAATAGCAACAGGCGCCGCCTGTGGTCTTCGGCGAGCCTTCGGCGTGAGCTCAGTCGAACGCTCAAACTTCGGCGAGCTCAGCCGAACCGTCAAGCCGTCAGACGTATCATTTGACAGAAATTTTTTGCATTTTGTTATAATATAATAACAGCAAAGCAAATAAGCTTTGTGCCTCTGTCCCTTTGAACCTGAGTAATTACAGCAATTTTATTATTAATTACCACGAAGTGCCTCTGATTATTTTTAAGTTAATAATGTTGACTCGAAACCCGAAACTCGAAACTTATTTTTTTGCATATAGAAAAAATTCTGTATTCCCCGCGGGGCCCTTAAGAGGAGATTCGCAGGTTCCTGCGACTTTAAGATTCAGTCCCCCGGAAAATTCCATAATTTCGTCGACTATCTTTTTGTGCATTTCCGGATCTTTTACTACTCCTCCCTTACCGACTTCTCCCTTCCCCACCTCAAACTGCGGTTTGATAAGGGCAAGAATAACGGCATCTTTTCCCGAGAGCCTGAGTGCTGCGGGAATGACTAGTTTGAGGGAAATAAAAGAAACGTCTATCGTAACTATATCGATTTCATCTTCGATATCTTCATCGGAAAAGTGACGGATATTAGTTCTTTCAAAGACAACAACCCTTTCATCCTGCCTCAGTTTCCAGGCAAGTTGTCCATACCCGACATCTACGGCATATACTTTTCTTGCGCCCTCCTGGAGCAAACAATCGGTAAATCCTCCCGTAGAAGCGCCGATATCCAGGGCTACAAAATCTCTTACGTCAATGCCGAACCCCGAAAGGGCGCCTTTGAGTTTTAATCCTCCCCTGCTTACATAGGGATTGTCATGGCCTTTGATCGTTATTTCCGCATCAGGAGAAACCAGAGTGCCCGCCTTATCCACGATATTGTCTAAAATTACAACAGACCCGGACATGATAAGCGCTTTTGCCCTTTCTCGTGTCGGCGAAATTTTTCTTTCAACCAGTAGTTTGTCCAGTCTGATCTTGGGATTTCTTGTTTTCATAAAAAAGTTTCAAATTCAAAGTTTCAGGTTTCAGGTTTATTTACAGCACAAAGAACTGAAAAGTATTTAAGAAGACTTATCCAATCTCTTATCAGTTGTTTCAAAACTTTCATACTACCATGGACTCTTTTTGAACTTGAAACTTGAAACTTGAAACTCAATATTAACGTCCCATCAATTCTCGGGCAGCTTCGGCGATTCCTTCTTCATCGATACCATACATACTTCTTAGTTCAGCCTGTGTTGCCTGTTCCACAAATTTATCATTAATGCCGAGCCTTTTGACGGTCACATCGGAAATCCCCGTTTCTTGAAATAATTCGAGAACAGCGCTTCCGAAGCCTCCATGGAGGGCGTTTTCTTCAACTGTAATAATTTTCTTCAGCGATGAAGCCGTGTCACACAAAAGGTCACGGTCCAGGGGTTTTACAAAACGACTGTTTATAACGGTTGCGCCGATCCCTTCACTTTTAAGTTTCCCAGCAGCAGCTAAGGCGGGATATACGGTAGAGCCTATGGCTATGATGGCAAGATCCGTTCCTTCATGAATGATTTCACCCTTTCCGATCTCAATGGGAGTCGGCGCGGCATCAAGGGAAACACCAAATCCTTCTCCTCTTGGATATCTCACTGAAACGGGGCCTCCATATTCTACGGCAGTCTTCAGCATATGCTGGAGTTCGTTCTCATCTTTGGGCGCCATAACAACAATGTTGGGAATAATCCTCAAAAAGGAATAGTCGAAAAGTCCGTGGTGAGTAGGCCCGTCATCTCCCACAACACCTCCCCGATCGAGGGCGAAAACCACGGGCAGTTTCTGCAGACAAACATCATGAATGACCTGGTCATAAGCCCGTTGCAGGAAAGAGGAATAAATGGCTACCACAGGAACAAATCCTTGCGTGGCAAGTCCCGCAGCAAAGGTAACGCCGTGTTGTTCAGCAATACCAACATCATAAAAGCGTTTCGGTATCTCTCTGGCAAAAAGATCAAGGCCGGTTCCCTGGGGCATGGCAGCCGTTACCGCTACAATTCTGGGATTTTCTTTAGCTAAATTTACCATCGTTTCACCGAATATTTTAGTATATGACGGATGAGTGCCGCTCTTGACGACTGGTTTGCCCGTATCAATGTCGAAAGGGCCAAGACCGTGAAACTTGGATGGCGCATCCTCTGCAAACTTATAACCCTTACCCTTTTTTGTAACAACATGAACCAGAACCGGTCTGTTCAGCTCCTTGATGTTCCGGAAATTTTTTATCAAATGATCCAGTCTGTGTCCTTGCAGAGGCCCTACGTACTGAAACCCCAGTTCTTCAAATAGCATACCCGGAACAATAAACCCCTTAAAGGATTCTTCCGCCTGTTTTGTAAACTTTATTATCTGCGCACCGACACCCGGTATTGTTTTTAAAAAGCTTTTGATATCTGTCCTCAATTTCGTGATACGTTGACCGGTCATTATCCGGTTCAGATATGATGACATGGCCCCGACATTTGGTGATATGGACATCTCATTGTCATTTACCACAACAATTAAATCTTTCTTGCGATCTCCCGACCAATTGAGTCCTTCAAAGGAAATGCCGGCTGTCATTGATCCGTCGCCAATTACCGCAATAACTTTGAATTTTTCATCTTTCAGACATCTGGCTTCGGCAACACCGGAAGCGGCAGAAATAGAAGTGCTGCTGTGTCCCACGCCAAAGACGTCATAGATACTCTCTTCTCTCTTGGGGAAACCGCTGATGCCGCCCTTCTTTCTTAACGTATGGAACTGATCTCTCCTCCCGGTAATTATTTTATGGGCATACGCCTGATGTCCCACGTCCCAGATGAGTTTGTCTTTCGGTGTATCAAATACATAATGAATTGCGAGTGTCAGTTCTACGGCCCCGAGAGATGGAGCAATATGCCCGCCGTTTTTCGAAGTGGTCTCTATAATTTTTCCTCTGATTTCACCGGCAAGAATATTTAACTGATCGATATCAAGCTTTCGTATATCCTCAGGAGAATTTATCTTTTTCAATATACCGGCATCATTTTTATCATCCATAATGATTGTACTCCATATAAACTATCAGAATTATTTTTTATGATTTTCTTTCAATGATAAACCGCGCAATTTTACTCAAAGGAAGAGCTTTTTCATCAAAGCGCTGTATGTCTGAAAGGGCGCCGCTTATAAGTTCAAAAGCCTTTTCCCTTGATGGTTCAAGCCCGAAGAGAACCGGCCAGGTAACCTTTCTGCGTTTCTTATCACTCCCGATATCTTTTCCCAAGACTTCTCTGGTGCTTTCGATATCAAGTATGTCATCAGCTATCTGGAAGGCAAGTCCGATTTTTCTCCCATACTCTGAAAGGGCGTGGATATCTTTTTCACTACCACCTGACAGCACCGCGCCCGCGCGAATAGAAGCTGTGATCAACGCTTCTGTCTTGTGAGTATGAATATAATGGAGAGCTTTTTCATCGATGTCTTTTCCTTCCGATTCCAGATCAGCCACCTGTCCACCCACCATACCAAAAAAGCCTGACGCTTTTGAAATTTCATTTATGACAGTAAGCAGCCTGTCTGAACTCACATTTTTCATAAGATTCCTTGACGACATAAGATGAAAGGCTTCCGTTAGGAGGGCATCGCCCGCGAGAATAGCTATTCCTTCTCCAAACACCTTATGATTCGTAAGCTGCCCTCTCCTGTAATCGTCATCGTCCATAACAGGAAGATCATCGTGAATCAGGGAATAGGTGTGAATCAGCTCAATGGCACATGCCACCGGAAGCACCGTTTCTATATCACCTCCAACAGCTTCTGCCGAAGCCATACATAAAATAGGCCTTAATCTTTTCCCGCCGGCAAAGACACTGTATCTTGCGGATTCAAAAATAGAGGAAGGAAAATTATCCGTTCCCGGAAGATATTTTTCAAGTGCATCGTCAACGATTTTTTTCCTTTTCTTAAAATATTTTTCTAACGATAACATGTTTTCACTGCTCATTTTAATCTTCCCCTGTAAACGGCTTGATGTCAACTCCTTCATTGTCCTTCAGGAGGACCTCGACTTTTCGTTCTGCTTCGTCCAGCTTTTTCGAACAAAGACGGGAGAGTTTTATTCCCTCCTCGAAAGCCTCAAGGGATTCTTCCAGGGTCATATCCCCCGTTTCTATTTTCCTTACAATTTCTTCCAATCTTTCTAATGCCTCTTCAAATTTTTTTTCTTTCATCTTTTTTCTCCCGGGATATCTTTGTAACCTCCGCATCAAAAGCGCCCGAGGAAACCCTCACATTAATCCGGGTTCCCACCTTAATGGAGCTCACATTTTTAATAATCGCGCCATCGGGCAATTTTCTAACAATTCCATATCCTCTTTCCAGCACGGCAAGAGGACTTAATATGTCCAGCATAGCCATATTTTTCTGCAGCTTATGCTTAAAATCGTCAACGAGACGTTGAAATCCTGCTATCATGTTTTTTCTCAGGTTATCAAGCTTTAACAAATCATTTGTGATCTTTACTGAAGGATTCATGAGTTTCAGCAGCCCGGTCAGGTTCTGAAGATGATTTTCCCTCGTATCGAATCCGTGTCGAAGATTTTCGGCAAGCTTACCAGTTATATCATCCACGTTTATTCGAAGATCTTCAATCTGCCTTTTCGGGTCTTTTAATCTTTCCTGAAGGATGATGGATTTTTCGACCAGGCGATCCATCATCCTCCGGTAACCACTGATCATTCTCATACGGAGAGTTTCAACCGTCGCCAGTAATTCCTTTTTCATCGGCACGACCAGTTCTGCGGCGGCGGATGGGGTAGGCGCCCTCAGGTCTGCGACAAAATCGGCAATCGTAAAATCAATTTCATGACCGACGGCGGATATAACGGGAACCTTCGAAGCATAAATAACCCGCGCTACTCTTTCATCATTAAAAGGGAAAAGATCCTCAAGAGATCCGCCTCCTCTGGTTACGATAATAACATCTATATCCTCTATTGTATTCAAAACCGATATGGCATCACATATTTCCGGAGGCGCTTCTATCCCCTGAACCCTGACGGGGGCGATGAGAATATCGACGGATGGAAACCTCCTTCCTGTAATATTCAGAATATCTCTGATAGCCGCACCTGTGGCGGAAGTAACAATACCAATCCGATGAGGAAGGAAAGGAATCTTTTTTTTATGTAACGGATCGAAAAGACCTTCTTCCTCAAGGCGTTTTTTGAGCTGTTCAAAGGCGAGTTGAAGGGCGCCTATCCCTTTCGGTTCCGCCGCATCCAGGATTAACTGATATTCCCCACGTTGCTGATAGACGCTCAATCTTCCGCGGCATACAATATTCATTCCGTCTTCGAGGTTAAATCCTATGTTGCGAAGAGTCTGCCGGAAAACAACTGCCCTGATCTGGCTGTTTTCATCCTTAAGAGTAAAATACACATGGCCGGATCTTGGCTGCCTGAGATTGGAAATCTCCCCTGTAACCCAGAGGAATCCAAAACTTGTCTCCAGAAGCGATTTGATAGATTTTGTTAATTCTGTGACGGTAAGGATTTCTTGCATAGACAACGGATTTTTTTAATAGTTTCATTATTCAGTATCAGGCGGCGCTACTTTTACCTGATCTCTGTAAGCGTTTAGCAAAGGCATCAGTCTGTTGCAAGATATTTATTTTCCTCGATGACTTGTGAATCCCTATTTAATGTTAAACTGATGAATGAATTTTGATTATAATCATTTCAAATTGTTATTGACCTGGTTATCCTTTTCTGGTTACGTAAATTCAGTTTTTAATCTCACGAAAAGAGAACTTTGCAAAGTCTCAAAAAGGGAGGAAAGCTGATGGAGAAAAGCATCATAATGACTGATAAGGCCCCCAAGCCGGTTGGGCCCTATTCACAGGCTGTCAAGGCAAACGGATGGCTCTTCATTTCAGGACAGATCCCGATTGATCCGAAAACGGGAGAACTTGTGGAAGGATCGTTCGAAGTACAGGCGCGCACAATTTTTGATTCGCTTAAAGCTATCATTGAGGAAGGGGGGGCGAGCCTGGATCGAGTGGTAAAGGTTACCATTTTTCTGACCGATATGGATCGTTTCGCGGAATTGAATGCAATTTATGCTGAGTATTTCGGCGAGTCCTGTCCAGCCCGGGCCTGCGTCGAAGTCAATCGTCTCCCCAAAGACGTTCCCCTCGAAATCGAAGCTGTGGCCTTCTGTAGCTAGGGCAACGGGGGTCAGCCCTTGACAAGAAAGATCAGTGAAAATATCTATGTAGATATAACTCAAAATTTGTTTTGCAGCCTGTAGTTATTCAGAAACTTTATCCTTCGTAGTAACGGGGAATTACCGGCTTTCTCCTTGCCGGCCTCGTGTATTTTTCCCTGGAATAACCTGTGGCGATAACTGCAAATATGCGTTCTTTCTGCGGAATATCAAGGGCGCGCTTGATACCGGGATCACGTTTTATTGCCTCCACTACAAAACCGATCATACATGTGCCCAGCCCCATGGCATGGGCTGCAAGAAGGATATTTTGCGAGGCCATAAGTGCGTCTTCGCATGGACATGACGCGCCTGGTTTCATACCGATGATAATCGCCGCCGGAGCGCCATGAAAGAGCTGATCATGCCATGGTTCTTTCCCTTCCCGAAGGTTTTCCTTGCGTGCCTCATGATACCTCATGTAATATTGCCCCAGAGTGTCATCACTATTTAGCCGATGGAAAAACTGTGACGTCATGGCGCTTAACTTTTCCACGGCAGACCGATACGGAAGAATGGTAAATGTCCAGAGCTGTGAATTAGTTCCTGAAGGTGCGGTGGCGCCGATTTTTACAAGGTCTTCAAGCATATCTTTCCCGACAGGTTTACTCGAAAACATTCGGCATGATCTGCGAGAACGCATCAGTTGCACCAGTAAAGCCGTATCAAAATCGCCATGCTTAAGCCATGTGTCATTGTTTTTTACAGTAGCTAACTTCAAGGCATTTTCGTTAACACCATGCACAGCGATAGCTCCCACAGGACAGATGGCAGCACAATGATCGCATTGTATGGAATAATTTCCCGTTACTATTGCCCTGCCTTCAATCAGTGAGATAGTATTGGAGGGGCAAATATCTACGCATAGTCCACAGCCGGTGCAAAGATCATTGTCGATTTCAGTTGTAACGCGAAGGTTCATTGATCAGTTTTCCTAACCCAGATAAACTGGAAATTCGAAATTCGAAGCACTAAATGCGAAACAAATCCGAATTTCTAATATTCAAATGTTCAAAACATCAACGCCACAGAAGTGGCATTAACTTTATTGTAAAAAGTTTAACTCTTTCCCGTTTAGAT
>JAGGSD010000354.1 GCA_021159265.1 Syntrophobacterales bacterium
CCAATTTCAAGCCGTGAACGGCTGCAGGCTTTCAGCTTCGAGCTTTTCCGGCTTATCCGGGTTAGGGTATCTATATTAAATGAAGAAACAGGGCAAAGTATATATCATAGGCGCCGGGCCGGGTGATCCGGGTCTTATAACAATTCGGGGAGTGGAATGTCTCAAAAGATCCGATGTGGTTGTCTATGATTATCTTGTTTCCGAAGATATTCTGAAACATGCAATGAAAGGCGCCCGCCTGATCTATGCCGGGAAAAGGGGCGGAGATCATACTGTATCTCAGGAAAAGCTGAATCAAATCCTCGTAAAAGAGGCATCGGGTGGAAATACCGTTGCCAGGCTCAAGGGGGGCGACCCATTTATCTTTGGAAGGGGCGGAGAAGAAGCCGGAGTTCTTTCCGAGGCGGGCATACCTTTTGAAATAATTCCCGGTGTTACTTCGGCCATAGCCGTTCCCGCCTATGCCGGCATTCCTCTGACACACCGGAAACTAACATCTTCCGTTACCTTTGTGACAGGGCATGAAGATCCAACGAAGAACGAGAGCAGTATTGATTGGGAGAATATATCCGCCGTCGGAACCATCGTATTCATGATGGCGGTAAAGAACCTGCCTCATATTGTAGCTAATCTGATAAATAACGGAAGAAATCCTGATACACCGGTTGCCTTGATCAGATGGGGAACAATTCCTGATCAGGAGACATTGACCGGAACGCTAAGGAATATAGCGAAATTGGCAAAAGAAAAGAACTTCTTGCCACCTGCCATATTTGTCGTAGGTGATGTGGTTACACTCAGGAAAGACCTGATGTGGTTTGAGAAGAAGCCTCTTTTCGGGAAAGGAATCGTAATTACAAGGCCGGAGAAGCAGTCAGAAGAATTTTCGTCCCTTTTACGCGAAGAGGGTGCAAAGGTTATTCCATTTCCCACCATCAAAATCGTTCCGCCTGATCGTTTTGATGATCTGGATCAAGCGATCAAAAATATTGAGAGATATGAATGGATCGTGTTTACCAGTGCAAATGGAGTGAAGTTCTTTTTTGATCGCTTTAGGGAGTTGAGGGGTGACATACGGAATCTCAAGGGAATTAAAATATGTACAATCGGTCCCGCCACTGCTTCTGCCATAGAGAAGCTGGGCATTAAAGTTGATCTTATCCCTGATGAATATATTTCTGAAAGTGTTGTCGATGCTTTCAGAGGGGAAAAAATCAATGGGGAAAAAGTGCTTTTGCCCAGGGCTGAAATTGCCAGAGATGTTATCACACAGGGTCTTTCGAAATTGGGTGCACATGTTGATGTTGTAACGGCTTATCGAACTGTCAATTCGGGAAAGAACAAGGCAGAGTTTGACGAAATGATGGATCGGAATAATGTCGATGTTATTACCTTTACAAGCCCGTCAACAATCGCTAATTTTATAGATATAATTGGAAATGACACAAGACTTCCGGAACATGTGAAGATTGCGTGTATAGGACCGGTGACATTGGATGCGGCAAGAAAGGCCGGCCTGAAAGTTGATGTCATGCAGGAGCCCTATGTCATTTCCGGCCTTGTAGATGCCATTATAAAGGCATTTGAGAATGAAAAGTGAAAAATTGAGGGTGAATGATGATTGGTATTTCTAAATTATACTGTGGCGGCGCTGAACCTTCGGATGTCCTCCGTTACGAAGCGGAATCGGAGAAGCTCCCTTCCCATCTCCTCCAGTTTTCAAAGGATAAACGTCCCGTCGTGGTATGGAACGTGACAAGGAGATGTAACCTGAAATGCGCACACTGCTATTCCAATTCTCAGAATGTTCAATACAGCGATGAGTTAGATACTGAGGAAGGAAAGGGGTTGATATCCGATCTCGCCTCGTTCGGTTGTCCTGTCATCCTTTTTTCCGGGGGGGAACCTTTAATGAGAAAGGATCTGCATGAACTTATCCAACTTGCAGTGGACAAGGGAATGCGGGCGGTCATATCAACAAATGGTACACTTATCACGAAAGAAAAAGCGCAGATCTTCAGTAAGATAGGGCTTTCATACGTTGGTGTAAGTATCGATGGAACAAGAGAAACGCATGATCGATTCAGGGGGGTCAGCGGGGCATACGATGCTTCTCTCCGGGGAATTCGGAACTGTCAGGAAGCCGGTATCAAAGTAGGACTGCGTTTCACCATGACGAAGGGAAATTATTCTGAAATCCCCCATATATTTGATCTCTTAGAAGAAAAGGATATTCCCCGTGCATGTTTTTACCATCTCGTTTATTCGGGGCGTGGTTCTACCTTGGTGGATGAGGATTTATCTCATACTGAAACGCGGGATGTTATTAATATGATAATGGATAAAACACGTGAGTTCTTTGAAAAGGGACAGCCCAAAGAGATACTGACTGTAGATAATCATGCCGACGGTCCCTATATTTATTTGAGATTGCTCAGGGAAGATCCAACGAGGGCGGAGAAGGTTCTGGAGCTTCTCAAGATGAATGGAGGAAACAATTCCGGTAGAGGAATCGGTTGTGTGAGCTGGGATGGTGAGGTGTATGCGGACCAGTTCTGGAGAAACATCTCTTTCGGAAACATCAGGAAACGCCCTTTCAGTAAAATCTGGCTGGACACATCCAATGAATTGATGGCACAGTTAAAGGATAAAAAGTCTCATGTGAAGGGAAGATGTGCCACATGCCGCTGGCTCGACGTATGCGGAGGAAATTTCCGGGCAAGGGCCGAATCCGTTTCCGGTGATATATGGGCGCCTGACCCGGCCTGTTATCTAACGGATGAAGAAACAGGCAAAAGGTGAAAGGCTAAAGGTAAAAGGAAAAAAAGAGAAGGGGGAAAATAACCCATGCAATATCCTGATTACCGACCGAGGCGATTACGAAAAAACGCGAATTTCAGAAGGATGATACGTGAAACCAGATTATCCGTTGATAATCTTGTTTATCCTCTTTTTGTGACGTTTGGAAAAGATGTCAAAAAGCCGATAGCTTCCATGCCGGGAAATTTTCAGATGTCCGTTAATTATCTCGTAAAAGAGGCGCAAAAGACAAGAGATATGGGTATCCCTGCCATTCTCCTTTTCGGTATTCCCGAGAAAAAGGATGAAACTGCTTCGGGAGCCTTTACAAAGGATGGAATTATCCAGCGTGCCGTAAGGGAAATCAAAGACAAGGTTCCGGATATATTGGTGATTACCGATTTGTGCCTTTGTGAATATACAAACCATGGTCATTGCGGGATACTTGAGGGTAATGAGGTGGATAATGATTCCACTCTTGAAGTTCTTGCGGATACGGCGGTGTCCCAGGCAAAGGCGGGTGCCGATATGGTCGCTCCTTCAGGAATGATGGATGGTCAGGTCGCAACGATTCGTGATGCCCTTGATGATGCAGGTTATGAAACACTTCCCATCATGGCGTACTCGGCCAAGTATGCTTCCTCTTTTTACGGTCCTTTTCGAGAAGCTGCCGAAAGCGCCCCACAGTTTGGAGATAGAAAGTCATACCAGATGGACCCTCCCAACAGCGATGAAGCCATCAGGGAAATAACACTCGATGTCGAGGAAGGAGCCGACATTATTATGGTCAAACCGGCGCTTCCATATCTTGACATTATACACCGGGCAAAAGAGGAATTTGATCTGCCTCTGGCGGCCTACAACGTAAGTGGCGAATTTTCCATGATCAAGGCGGCGGCAAACCTTGGATGGCTTGATGGCGAAAAGACCATGATGGAATCCCTGATTTCGATCAAGAGGGCGGGGGCCGATATTATCATTACCTATTTTGCACAGGAGGTGGCGGACATTCTTGCAAAATAGTTCGACAAGTGTTCGACTGAGCTTACGCCGAAGGCCTGTCGAAGGGAAAAGAAAGCGCAAAATTAAATTTTTTTCGTGTTTTCGCGATAAAATTATATTTTGTTTGGTTCCGGCTTGTCCGGGTTAGGCGGGGAAGATGGGAGAATCAAAAATACAAGAAAAAGCGGTTGAGGCCATTATCATAATGAATGCGGCTATTACTAATCTGCGCATTTATCCCCCTGCAAGTGCCATGATCAATAATACGGTTGACAGGGCTTACAAGGTCTTTCTGGCAATCCTTGAAGATGAAGAATCGGTAATATTTGCGGAATCGGAGAAAAACATCCTTGTCTGCGGCCAGTTGCTTGATCAAAAAGATCAGGGAAAACCTCAGGTAATCGCTTTTCTTAAGTTACTGCTCGATTTCGGGATTAAGAGTGTTACATTTGAAAGGGGGATGGACAGATCAGAGCTCCTGACGTTTCTGGAAATAATGAAGGAAAAGCCGGAAAATGTGGAGAAAGAAGGTGGCATGCAGAAGGTTGCAGAAAATAAAAAAATGCCGCATATCATTCTGGATCAAAAGGTTTATGTCGCGACAGACAAAGATCGGCAAATCCTGTCTGGCTTGGACATTAAAGATGAGGAAATTATCAAATATTTAGTGGGCGATGATGCGACTTCAGACGTAAGCATGGAAAAGATCAAAGAGCTGGCCGGGGATCCTGAGCGGATCTCCCGGATAATTCAGACCGGCATGAAGCATGCTACAGTGGCGAAGGGAATTGTTCCAGACAACGAAGTATCTGAAAACGTTATCCTTATGGTCCGTGCCTTGGACAAAATTGCCGACAGGGTTGACAAAGAAAAAATATCCAGCCAGGTGGCAAAGACCATTGCGGGTATGGACATTGAAGTTATCAGCGCCGTCTTGATTCAAGGTGTCGACGAATTGATTGGAGACGGAGTCTTTGATCAGATCGCTAACGAAATCGATGATGAAACGTTTGAAGCTGTTGTCGCCAACATCAAACATATAAGCGATAGAATTTCGGCCGGGGATGAAAAGTACATATATTCCAACATTGAGTCGGCCAGGCGAGCATATAGAAGTATGATGAATTCCGACAAAGGGCAGCGGAAAAAAGATGAAATTGAGAAAAGAATAGCCGGCGAAGAAAAAGAGGAAGAAAAAAAGATCGTTCAACTTAAAGATACTATCAGCCATATTTTGAAGGGTGAAAAAGAATATTTTTTTGATGAACGGATGATGCAATCCTTGTCCGGTATTACTAAGCAGCTTTTTGTCAAAAAGAAAAATGAAACGTGTGAAGATATAATTGATAAGTTCAGCGGCGGGCTTTTCAGCGAGAACGCAGAAGTGCGTGCTCAGGCATCTGAGGCTTTATCACGCATTATCGGGAGCTTAACTGTTGAGCAGCGAACAGTTATGGTGAGCAGAATTTCGGGCAGGTTAGTCGATTGGATAAAAATTGAAACCACCGTGACTCCTGCCTACAAAAAAATCTGTGATGAGTTAAAGACCCTTGCCCAAACGATGATAGTAGGCAGACAGTTTGCTGAATGTAGGCACATACTGGACGTTTTTAATATGATACATTCCGGGAAAGTTGAAAAGATTAAAGAGATTCAGGATATATCGGGTGATGTGCTACGAGAGATAGCCACCGAAGAGATATTGGACATACTCTTTGATGAATTTGAGACAAATAAACAGAACGGACTGGGAGATGCGGGTTTCAATTTGTCTCGATTGGGGACAGCGCCCTTAAATCGCTTGTTGAAAATACTGTTAGAAAGCCCGGATAGCGCTGAACGTGTTCGAATCTTGAAAATTGTTTCTGAGATCGGACACGTTGCGATACCCGTTCTGACAGAGCGAATTAAGGAAGATGAGCCTTGGTATTTCATACGTAATTTAGTGTATCTGATAGGTAAAGTAGGGGGAAAAGACCAGGCGAAATTCCTGGAGCCGTTTCTGGTTAGCCAGTATCCTAAAGTTCGTGAAGAAACTCTCAAAAGTATCTACTGCATAGGGGAGGAATACCGGACAAACATTTTTCTCTCAGCTTTGTCTATTGCTGATAATCAAATGAAAATCGGTATTGTAGATATGTTAGGTTCCATGAGAGACACCAATTCTGTGCGTCCTCTCCTGAAATTGCTAGAATCAAAACCACTTATCACCTCGAAGGTAAGAAACAAACTGGAAGAAAAGATTTGTGTTGCTCTTGGCAACATAGGGAGTCAAGAGGCGATTCCGACACTAATGGCAATTAGTAGACGAAGGGATTTATTAGGCGTAAAGCGTTATAGCCCAAAGGTAAAAGTAGCTGCCGGTAAAGCTTTAGCAGCCATAAGGAGGAAGCAGTCTGAAGAAGATAACAGAAAACATCGTTAAAGATTCCTCTCTAATTTTACCCCATACACTTCGCATGATAGCGTGGGAAGTAACACGGAGATGTAATCTTTCATGCTTACACTGCAGGGCTTCCTCGGAACACGGGCCTTATGAGGGGGAATTTACGACAAGTCAATGTTTTAAACTTCTTGATGACATAGCGGCATTCAGCAAACCTGTGATTATCCTGACCGGAGGTGAGCCATACCTTCGTGATGATATCTTTGAAATCGCTTCCTATGGGGATCAGAAAGGTTTGCGCATGGCGCTGGCAACCAACGGCACCCTTGTTACCGATGAAATTGCGGAAAAAACAAGGGAATCAGGAATCAAAAGGGTCAGCATCAGTATTGACGGTTCCAGCGCTGAGAATCACGATGCATTTCGAGGTGTGCCAGGCGCATTCGATGGTTCTATGGCGGGTATTAAGGCCTTTAAAAAGGCCGGCGTTGAATTTCAGATCAATACAACAATAACCCGTCTCAATCTGGGTCAGATTGAAGATATTTTTAAACTGGCAATAGATTTGGGCGCTGCAGCCCACCATATCTTTCTTCTGGTTCCAACCGGTCGCGCCAGGGAAATGGCAGATCAGGAGATATCGCCGGAAGATTACGAGAAAACCCTGGAATGGTTTTATGAACAGAGTTTAACATGCCCTATCCAACTTAAGGCCACCTGTGCCCCCCAGTATTACCGGATTTTCCATCAGAGGAAAAGAGACAGGAAGAAAAAACTGAAAAACATGGAGGACCCGCTACATTCAATGACGAGAGGCTGTATGGGCGGAAGTTCATTCTGTTTTATTTCAAATACCGGGCAGGTACAGCCATGTGGTTTCCTTGAAATCGACTGTGGTCAGCTTAAAGAAGCGAATTTTGAAGATATCTGGAACAATTCACCTGTCTTTCACGATTTGAGGGATCTCGGGTCATATAAAGGAAAGTGCGGACGTTGTGAGTACATAAAAGTATGCGGGGGATGTCGCGCCCGTGCCTATGAAATTACGGGAGATTACCTTGCCGAGGAACCGTTTTGTGTTTATGAACCGGCCGCTCGAAACCCGAAACTGTGTAAATAAATGGACGAAACAGACAGAAAAATTCTTAATATTATCCAAACCGATTTTCCTGTAGTAGCAGAACCGTTTAAGATTCTCGGAGAAAAAGTTGGCATTAGCGATGATGAGGCGCTGGAGCGTATCAGGAAACTTAAAAAAGATGGAATCATACGCAGGATAGGAGCAGTATTTGATAACGGTAAACTTGGATTCACAAGCACTCTCTGTGCCGCGAGAGTTCCGGAAAAGAAAATCAAGGAATTTGTTGATATCGTTAATTCATATCCCGGTGTCACCCATAATTACAAAAGGAACCACGAGTACAATGTCTGGTTTACCTTTATTGCTCCAGCCGAAGTTGAAATCGAAAAATCCCTGAAAGAAATCAGTGACAAAACCGGCGTTTCAGATATCTTCAATATACCCGCCAAAAGAAAATTCAAGATTGATGCCAGCTTTGAGCTGTAGTGCAGTCACATCTTAAATATTAAGTATACGCTTTTTAATTTCCGACAAGTGGGCGCATCCCCTGTCTTTTTTACTATTTTCGTTCAAAAGCTGACAGACCTTGAACCTTTCGCCTCAAACCTCTTTCTTTTGCGGCCTTGCCGCATTAGTTACGTGACATAAGATGATGCACCATCTTATCCAGGCCATCCAAGGTAAGTTCATACATGGGGAATATCTGTTTTATGATATCAACAGTCCATGCGCCCCAGTCTCTCTTTTCAGCAGGATTTATCCAAGCGGAATGAGGAAATGTCCCGGCCAGAAATTGCAGATTTTCAATACTCGGCCTGCTCCTCCTCTTTTCGAGATAAATAAACCCGTTTTTATTCATCAATTCATATGGTGCCATACTTGCGTCACCGACAATAATGAGTCTTGTTTCGGGATCTTCATTGATAAAATCAATAGTTTTTTCCGGTTTCGCGCGCCTGCGGGGATCTAACCATACCTCATCGTAAATTGTATTATGAAAGTAATAAACTTTTAGATCCTTGAACTGGGCCCTTACATAATTGAAGAGGGTTTGAACCAGATAAATATATGGATCCATTGACCATCCACCATTATCAATCATTAGGATGACTTTGATCCGGTCCCGAAGGCGACGGCTATAGACAATCTCGATTTCTCCGCCGTTTCGTATGGTTTCATAGATCGTTTTATCCACATTGACGACATCCTTAGGCCCTGCCGGCACCATACGGCGTAAACGTTTCAAGGCTTCTCCCATTTGAGACTGGTTAAGGGGTCCCTCCTGAGAATAATCCTTATACCTCCTGTCCATGGCCACTTTTATAGCCGATTTGTTGCGTGATATACCACCGACACGCATACCCCCCGGATGATAGCCTGAATGGCCTACCGGCGAAGTGCCTCCGGTGCCGATCCATTTGTTCCCGCCATGATGAGCTTCAGCCTGTTCTTTCAAACGGTCAAAAAAATACTGAATCAGCTCTTCCGGCGTTAACTGTTGAAGTTTTTTCTCATCTATACCAAGAGCGGCGGCTATATCAGCGGGATTTTTCAACCATTCTTCCAAAAGGGCTTTTGCTATTTCTGTAATTTCTTCATCGTCAGGTTCCGCAAATTCTACGCCACGGAAAGTGTGTGCAAAGATCTGATCATACATATCGAAGTAGCGTTCGCTCTTGACAAGTACGGAACGGGCAACCGTGTAGAAATCATCCAGAGAATGAATTAACCCCGTAGAAAGGGCCTTATGTAATCTGAGAAACGAGGTGGGTGTTACGGGAACACCTTTTTCTCTCAGGATATAGAAGAATTCAATAAACAAGGGGACTCTCCTGATGTGTCAAAACCGTAAAGGTAAAAGGTTCAAGTTTCAAGGTTCAAGGTTCAAGGTTCAAGGTTTCTCCTTGTTTCTTGAGCCTTGTAGATTGTTTTTTTACCGTCAACATCAACTTCTGCGCGAAAAAATGCAGTTGTTGAAAATAAAGATTTTAATCTAAAATGATCTGGTAATGTTTCGGGCCGCAATTTGCATATCGGAACTTTTTTTATAGAGAACTCCCAGATAAGGGACTTCACCCCGATGAAGCTTTGAAATATTAAAATCGGGGTCCGCCTTCAATGCCCTGATCCAGTTGATAAGTTCCCGGGTAGCAGGTTTTTTCTCAATGCCGTCAAATCTCCTCAGGTGATAAAATGTCTCAATGCAGGCATCAATCATTTTTTCCTGCAGGTTTGAAAAGTGGACATTTATAATACTCCGCATCATTGTAGGATCAGGAAACGCAATATGATGAAAATTGCAGCGGCCCAGGAAAGGATCAGACAAATCCTTCTTGGCGTTAGACGTAATGATAACAACGGGCCGGTTTTTGGCACGGACTGTTTTGTCAATTTCTATAATATCAAACTGCATCTGGTCGAGAATGTCCAGCATATCATCCTGAAAATCCGTGTCGGCTTTGTCAATTTCGTCTATCAGGAGGACTGTCCGGACATCAGCGACAAAGGCCTGTCCTATTTTCCCCATTTTTATATACTCTTCAATATGACTTACATTCCTGTCGGAGTCTCCGAAACGACTGTCATTCAAACGCGTTAACGTATCATATTGATAAAGAGCATCGACCAGTTTCATGCTTGATTTCACATTCAATACGATAAGAGGCATTTTAAGGCTTTCTGCGATAGCATAAGCCAGCATGGTTTTCCCCGTTCCCGGTTCTCCCTTGAGGAGAAGAGGCATTTCAAGAGCTATTGAAACATTCACAATTTTTGCCAGTTCATTATCCAGTACATACCTTGAAGCCCCACGAAACTTATTCAGCGAATTTTCCTGATTCATCATGTCTCCTTTTTATAAATGAACTACCACGCAGCAAGTTGCTTGGAGTAATCCGTAAAATCTGTGGATTAAAAAACAATCGTCTCCTTCTGAATTTATATAGTCATAGCAGCCTGAACCAGACAAGACGGAGCTAAGATGAACATCGAACACCCAACATCGAAAGTTAAATTCTAAATTAAGGATAAAAATTCTAATCGCTCTGCTGCGTATTGTATAAACGCTATATGTCTCTCGTCCACAGCGATGCCATGGAAGGACCTCCCCCTACACAAAGAGAAGCGCCACCTAGAGTTAAGTTCAGCCTTTCAAGTTCATAATATAAGGATACAACAATACGCAACCCCGTACATCCCACGGGGTGTCCCAAGGCAATTCCTGAGCCGTTATGGTTTACCTTTTCAATGTTCAGCTCAATGCCAAACTCTTCCTTGAGCATTCTCTTAACACCCAGCCATTGAGACGCAAATGCCTCATTAATCTCCCAGTACTCTATATCTTCAAATTTCATGCCTGCCTGTTTGAGACATTTTGGTATAGAAACAGCAGGGCCCAGTCCCATTACTTTGGGATCAACGCCTTCGCCACATATATTAATCAATTTCATCAGCGGTTTTATCCCCAGCTCTTTCGCCTTATCCTTTGACATGATTACCACGGCCGCGGCCGCATCATTAAGCCCGGAAGCATTGGCAGCAGTGACAATGCCATCTTTTTTAAATGCGGGGCGGAGTTTACCCATGGCTTCAAGATTAGCATCCGGTATCATATGCTCATCCGTGTCATATATCTTGATACCCTTTTTAGATTTGATTTCGACCGGGACAATCTCACGTTTAAAGATACCCTCTCGAACCGCCCTTGTAGCTCGTGTGTGGCTTATAAGGGCTAATTGGTCGCATTCCTGGCGGGTAATGCCATATTTCTCGGCCACGTTTTCAGCAGTAATTCCCATGTGACCGGGAACAAGTTCATCGACCAACCCATCATGAAGCATTGCGTCCTCAATCATTCCAGGACCCATTCTATATCCTGTTCTGCCTTTCGGAATCATGTATGGTGCATTCGTCATGCTTTCCACACCGATAACCAGACCGATTTCCGTTTTACCTAACATAATGTTCTGAGCAGCTATTTCCAAAGCTCTCATGCCGGATGTACAATTCTGGTTAATATTGACAGCTCCGCTCCTGTGGGGAAGTCCTATATTCATTGCAACATTCCGCGCCGGCAACGACCCACACATGTGCGGGAAAACCTGTCCCATACAACATTCATCAATAATATCCGCAGGAATTCCCGCTCTCTCAACGGCTGCCTTGCCCGCAGTTACGGCCAGATCCCTGGCCGGAACATCCTTTAAACTTCCCAGAAATTTCCCGATTGCCGTACGGCAAGCAGATACAATAACTACATCTTTCATATAATCCTCCCTGTTTATTTTCTTTTAGAATCTGGAAATAAATAAGTTATTGAAATTCGTGTCCTGATTTAGGTTAGTCCCTTAATTGTAAAGTTCGTGCAAAATTGGCTTCGACGTGAGCTCATGCCGAAGGCCTGTCGAAGGAAAAGAAAGTGCGAAATTAAATTTTCTTTTTCGTG
>JAGGSD010000328.1 GCA_021159265.1 Syntrophobacterales bacterium
GGGCATCGGCCCCTACATATTGTAGGGCCTGTTTCCCGAACAGGCCGATGCTGCGTATCTGGATAGTATCCAGAAAAATCAACAAGTTATATCAAATTCGGCCAAACGAGTTACTGGGAAGTCATCCACCGAGTCATTGCGAGGAGCGTAGCGACGAAGCAATCTTTTGAGGAATAGTTTCAGATGAAAAGAGATCACGGCGGGAACGTCAGAGAGATTTCCAGAATATACGGAATCGATGAAGACAGGATTATCGATTTCAGCGCCAGCATAAACCCCGTGGGCTACCCGCCCGGCCTGCAGGAAGCGATAATAAAAGATTTTAACTCCGTATTAAATTATCCCGATATTGATTCATTTGATCTCGTTTCAGGAATTGCGGAATATCACGGTATTGATAAGGATTATATCCTTGTGGGAAATGGTTCCACCGAATTTATGTACTGGATACCTATGGTATTCAAGCCGAAAAATGCCCTCATTGTAACCCCTGCCTTCAGTGAATATGAAAAGGGACTTGCAATAAGCGGAACCGAAGTATCGTATTTCCAGGCGGATGAAGAAAACGATTTTACCGTTGATATCGATCGTCTCTGCAATCGTATGAAAGAAGGGTTTGATATCGTCTATTTCTGCAATCCGGCAAATCCCACCGGCGTTCTAACCCTCAAAAATGAGCTGTGCCGGTTCATAGCTTGTGCCGGGGAGATCGGAATACTGGCAGTAATTGACGAGGCATTTATAGATTTTATGGAGGATGAATCTGTTAAGAAAGAAATCCTCGTGTTCCCCAATTTGATCGTCCTCAGATCCATGACCAAATTTTTCGGCATTCCTGGTCTTCGTCTGGGCTATCTCATGGCTGACCCATCATGTATTGTGAAAATCAGGGAAAAAAGAATTCCCTGGACGGTAAGCTCGCTGGTTCAGGGAGCAGCGTCAAAAGTCCTTTTCGATAAAGATTACATCAGAAAAACAAGAGAGTATATATTACCCGAAAGGGATTTCTTAAGAAATGCCCTGAACAAAATCCCAGGTCTGCGTGCATTTGAAAGCGCCGCAAACTTTCTCCTTGTTTCTATAGATAACAAGACAGGTGTAAACTCCACAAAACTCAGAGACCGCCTGGCTGCAGAAGGGATACTCATAAGAGATTGCAGTAATTTTCAGGGGCTGGGGGATCGTTATTTTCGCGTAGCAGTGAAAAGACATAAACAGAATATGACTCTCATCGAAAAACTGAAGCACATAATGGAATGAAGCTTTTACTCTTGACAATACACCCTTTATACGATAACATCGTTAAAAATCAACTATTATTAAACGTTGGAGTCGTTAAGTGGAGCAGATTCTATACAAACTTAATCCCTGGTGGGAGACAGATTTTCGCACAAAATCTATTCCCAGGCCTAAATATCGGGACAAGTTAAGCAGGCTTATACCGTTGCGGGATATCGTTTTACTTACAGGGCTCAGGCGTGTCGGCAAAACTACTATTATAAAACAGATCATTGAAGAACTACTGCAGGAAGTCAAACCGGAATTGATATTTTACATCAGTCTTGATGCTTATGGGTTGGAAAAATATTCAATTCATGAAATCGTCACCAGATATCGAACTATTCATCGTCTCGGGCTTGACCGACAAATATATGTTTTTCTGGATGAAATTGCCTTTAAGGAAGATTTTCAAAGAGAATTAAAAGATTTTTATGACAATGAAAACATCAAAATCTATGCTTCTGCATCATCGGCCTCCATTTTAAAGGATAGAAAGGCATATCTTACAGGAAGAACAAGAACCGTTGAAATTCTCCCGCTGGATTTTGAGGAGTTCCTAGTTTTCAGAAACGCGAAAGTTAAAACCGCTGATGCCTATCTTCTTGAAAATTATTTCATGGAATACATGCAGACCGGCGGTCTTCCGGAATACGTGCTGACCGGCGATATTGTTTATCTTTCCGAACTGGTGGACAGTATACTTTATAAAGATATTATTGCCTTCCACAATATAAAAGATCCCGCAATCGTAAAAGATTTCTTTCGTTTGCTCATGGAACATGCGGGCAAAGTATTAACTTTAAATAAAATGGCTAAAATCCTTGGAATAAGCCTTGATACGGTGCGCCGGTATATGGAATATTTCAGGGAAACATACATCGTCTACACAGTGGAAAGATGCGGTAAGTTAAATCAAAGGTTGCGTACAGGCAAAAAACTCTATGCCGGAGATGTGGGGTTAAAAAATATGGCTACAGGATTCCGGGACAGGGGCGCTGTTTTTGAGAACATGGTGTACTTAAAAATCAAACAGCATGATCCATGTTATATTTATGAAGACGGTAACGAAATCGATTTTTTCTTTAAAGATACACTTATGGAAGTAAAATTCGAGAAGGAACTTAAAGGCAAACAATTGCTGTTATTTAAAAGAATTCCCGCAAAAGAAAAAATTATTGTGTCTAACTGGCAAGAGCTTATGAATTTGAAACCGTAAATTGGCGTAAAAATAAAATTCTCAGCGTTATGAAGAAAAAAGAGAAGGCAAAATATCCTGTTCCAATCCGTGAGTGGTCGGAAGATGACCGGCCAAGGGAAAAATTGCTGAAGTATGGAGAGCATACTTTAAGCAATGCGGAACTCCTCGCCATCCTGATCAGAACAGGTACACCGGGAAGGAGCGCCGTCGATATCGGCAGGGAACTGCTCCACAAATACAAGTCACTCCGTGCTATGAGCGGCATCGATGCTTCTGAGTTTAAGGAAATTTCCGGCCTCAAAGATGCAAAGATTGCACAGATCAAGGCAGCTGTCGAATTGGGGCGAAGGATGTTAAGCGAAGAAAAAGCGCTCGAAGGGTCGATTAAAAAATCATCCGATGTTGCAAATTTCCTGATGCCTCTCATGAGAGATTTAAAGAAGGAGCGGTTTGTGCTTCTTCTTCTCGACAGGCGGAATGTCGTATCAGATATGGTGGATATCGACTATGGCACAGTTGACAGGGCGAATCCATATATACGCGATATTATTCAGACGGCCATCAGATATAATGCCCCGTCGATCATCGTCTCCCACAATCACCCATCCGGGGCAGTAAAACCGAGCAACGATGACAAGGCTTTCACAAAAAGCCTGATGATGGCGGCAAAAGCGACCGGCATCAGCTTTTTTGACCACATCATCATCGGAGACAACCGCTACTTCAGCTTTGCCGATGAAGGCCTGATCGAAGAATATAAAACAAAGGCAATTAAAGAGCTATAGGAAGCTTAAGGGGTCTCAAGGGGTCGGGTCTCCGTTTGACTTATCTTGTTGATTACAGGTTGTAATCTACGATTAATAATTTATTTTTCTTGCTTTCAGGAAGAAACAACAGAGCTGGAAAATGGAATAAATCCGGTCCATAGTCTCAATCCGGTGCCGGAGAACGATTTTGCCCCCCTACTAATCCAGCCGCTTTCTGAACCTGCCGGCGGCGCCGGTCAACACGATAAAACCTATAATCGCTAACGCCAGAAGTTGGGGCCAGAGTACTTCCATGCCCACTCCTTTTAAAAAGATCCCCCTTATTATGATCAGGAAGTACATGAGAGGATTTAAATAGGTCAGCCATTGTACGATTTGTGGCATGTTGGCGATGGGAAACACAAAACCGCTGAGCATCACGAAAGGTAGGATGAAAAAGAAGCAGGTCATCATGGCCTGTTGCTGTGTCGATGAAATTGTGGATATAAAGAGTCCTATACCCAATACGCTCAGGATAAAAAGGAATGTGGCGAAAAGAAGCAGAAAACTGCTCCCTGCGAGAGGAATGCGGAACCAGAAAATAGCGAATATGGTGACTGCGACCATCTGAGCAAGGGCAATGACAACATACGGAATTGTCTTTCCCATGATCAGCTCAAAGGGTTTTACAGGGGTAACGATAAGTTGTTCCATAGTCCCCGCTTCCCTCTCCTTAATGATTGCCATGGAAGTGAAAACCATGACAAGGATCATAATAAGAAAGGCCACTATACCCGGCACAAAGAAATTCTGGCTGTAGAGGTTTGGATTGTACCATGTTCTTATCCGTGCATCTATTTTCCCATATTTCATTTTGAATGGATAAAGTTCTTTAATGAACTTTTGATTCAGCCCGTCAAGCGCTAAAGAAGAATAGGCTATCCTGACAGAGGCCATGTTGCTCATGCTCCCGTCGGCAAGGATCTGGATATGAGCCGTCTTTTTCTTTCGAATCTGCTCGCTGAAATCGGGTCCCACCTTGATTGCCAGATCAAATTTTCTTTTAAGCAGCCCTTGTTCTAAATCCTTCGGCTTATCGGTATAATAAATGATATTAAAGGTTTTATTGGCATTGAAGGCATCGATCAGCATGCGGCTTTCCTTTGTCTGCGACTGGTCCAGAAATCCTACAGTGATATTCCGTATATCCGTAGTTACGACATATCCAAAGATAAGGAGTTGCGCAATGGGCGTAATGATCAAAATCTGCCTGCTCTTTTTATCCCTGAAAAGCTGGATAAATTCCTTTCTGACAAGTTCTCTGATGCGAAGCCGGCTCATTTCCTACATTCCCTCTCTTTTCAGCGCCAGAAGATTCATAAATGCGAGAATGATAAACATGGCAATCAAAGCTGTGTAACTGGGCCACTGGTGCGCCATCCCAAGGTTTCGTAAATACAATCCATTCAGAATGTCGATATAATATTTTGCCGGGACGATATAAGTGATCAGTTGAAGAACTTTGGGCATATTTACAATCGGAAAAACGAAGTCGGAAAGGAGAAGTGAAGGCAAATAGGTGACAAGAACGGCATATTGATTAGCCACCAGTTGTGATTTAGTAATGATGGAGATGAGAAGACCAAGGCTGAGCGCGACAAAGAGATAGATGGAGGAGGCAAGAACCATCAACCAGAAACTGGACTTCATAATAATTCCAAAGAGAGCCTGACCCATTAGAACGGCTATGAGAACATCTGCCAGCCCTATGAAAAAGTACGGAATGGCCTTTCCTGTCAGGAATTCCCCCGCTCCTATGGGAAGAGAAAAAATGGTTTCCATAGTGCCGTTTTCATACTCTCTGGCAATCACAAGCGAGGTCAACATGGCTCCCACGATCATGATAATGATTGCAATAATGCCGGGGAGAATAAAATTCCTGCTTTCGAGATTTTCGTTAAACCAGACCCGTATCTGTCCTTCCACTGGTGGTTTTATCTTTTCCAAACTCTTGCGGTCGAGAAAATCGAAGAGAAGATTATTGTTGTACTCTCCGACAAATTTAGTAATATATCCCAAGGAAATACTGGCGAAGTTGGGATCGCTGCCGTCCAACAATATCTGGATAGGGGCTTCACGGTCTGCTTTGATATTTTTTGTCCAGCCGGGGGGAATAACAATGGCCATTGTTGCCCGGCCGTGTTCCAGATATCTTGTAACCTCTTTTGTATTGGAAAGATGACGGATGACATTGAAATAAGAAGATGCATCGAGTTTACGAATAAGATCGCGGCTTAGAGAAGTTTTGTCATGATCCATTGCCACCGTCTTGATGTTATCGACGTCGAGACTAAGGGCATAACCGAAGAGGAGAATCAAAAACAATGGTATGGCAAAGGCCAGATACAGACTTCTGAAATCCCTGATCAGGTGGTAGAATTCTTTACGGGCAATGGCCTGAATCTTTATGGGGTTCAATTATTACTCCGTGACATCAGTTTAATAAAGGTATCTTTCAGATCCGCGTCGGGGTTGCCTGGAATCGTTTCACTAATAATTTCCGAGGGGCTTCCGGCGGCTACAATTTTTCCTTCATTAATCATAACGATCCGCTCGCAGTTATGAGCCTCGTCCATATAATGAGTTGTCGCAAAAACGGTCATGCCATTCCCGGCAAGTTGACCTATAAATTCCCAGAAGTGACGTCGGGTAAGAGGATCGACACCAGAGGTTGGTTCGTCTAAGAATAATATGTCCGGTTTATGCAGCAGGGCGCATCCCAGGGCAAGGCGCTGGCGCCAGCCGGGCGGCAAATCACGGGTGAGACGGTTACGGACATCAGAAAGGCGAGCGGTATCAATAGTCCACTCCATCCTTTCTTCCCACTGATCCGGGGGTATCTTATATACTCCGAGGTAAAAACGTATATTTTCAAAGGGTGTCAGATCTTCATAGAGGGAAAACTTCTGGGACATATATCCTATGGACTGTTTGATCTTTTCGGGTTCTGTGTAAATATCATGTCCCGCTACAAAACCCTGACCGGAAGTAGGGGTAAGGATTCCGCAGAGCATGCGGATAGTGGTGGATTTACCGGAACCGTTGGGACCTAAAAAACCGAAAATTTCCCCTTTTTTTACAGAAAAAGAGATCCTGTCAACAGCAACAAACTGCCCGAATTTCTTTTCCAGGTCCTTTACGAAGATTGTATCAGGTCTTGAAGTTGTCATGGATCAATTCTTTGTCCTCCTCCTGTATGCGGTGAATCAGAGCCTCTTCCAGATTTGGAAAATGTGACTGGATTACTTCAGGCATACCGGAATCAAGAAGCCGGGATTTGTGCATCAATGCCAGATGATCGCATTTTTCTCCTTCATCGAGATATGCCGTAGAGATTATAATGGTCATCCCCTGTTCTTTCATCTCGAGGAGAATATCCCAGAATTCCCGGCGCGATACAGGATCCACACCATTGGTCGGTTCATCCAGGATGAGGATCTGCGGCTCATGTACCAAAACGCAGGCGAGGCCGAGTTTCTGCTTCATTCCCCCGGAGAGGTTGCCCGCAAAACGATCAATAAAGGGAAGAAGCTTGGAAAATCGGAGGAAACGCTCCCTTCTTTTCTTTCTTTCAGCGCCAAAAATACCAAAGATATCCATAAAAAAATCGATGTTTTCCCCGACGGTAAGATCCTGGTAGAGTCCGAATCGCTGGGGCATGTAACCAATCATGGTTTTAACCCGTGACCTGCAGGTTACCACGTCGAGACCGTCAATAAGGATATTACCGGATGCGGGCCTGATCATAGTTGCCGCCATACGAAGCAGCGTGGATTTTCCAGCGCCGTCGGACCCGACAAATCCAAATATGGTACCCTTTGCCACATGCAGAGACACATGATCGACAGCAGTAACTTTTCCAAAGTTCATGGAGACGTCATCTACCTCGATGAAATGGCTTGCAGAATTCAGGTCTTTTCTCATTTCAAGCGGGTATTTCCCCCTCACCCTAACCCAGATAAACTGGAAATACGAAGCACGTTCGACGGTTCGACTGAGTTCACCGAAGGCTGAGCTCACGCCGAAGCCATTTTTGCAAGAATTTTACAATCAAGGAACCCCTGATCACTGTAACCAGGCATCGGCAGGCATTCCCGGTTTCAATTCCACGCCAGGGTTGGGAATAGAAATTTTTACAAGGTAAACGAGTTTGACCCTTTCCTTGTGGGTCTGGATAATCTTTGGCGTAAATTCTCCTTCAGTGGAGATAAAAGAGACTGTGCCCCTATAAACCTTATCGGGAAACGCATCAACCTTTACACGAACTTTCTGCCCCGGTTTTACTTTCCCTATTTCTGTTTCTCCAACGAATATTTTCAATTTTACTGTGGAAAGATCTGACAGGGTCAGCGCTTCACGTCCCGCTGTGACCACTTCCCCCGGTTCCACATTGCGACTTGTCAGGATGCCGCTGAAAGGTGACCTGAGTTGTGTATATCCAAGCTGAATTCCGGTGAAATCAAGCGCCGCTTTAGCAGCCAGATATTGTGCTTTGGCAACTTCAATTTCTTTTCTGGTAACTTCTATATGTTTCAGATTGCTTCGAGCCTGTTTCAAAATAGCCTTCGCTTCGGATAATCTGGCCGCTGCCGTATCATTGCGAAGGGTTACGTTTTCCCATTCCGTTCGTGAAATGACGTTACTCTTGTAGAGTTTGTCATACCTTTCTTTATTTTTGTGTGCCTCGTTCAGGACAGCCCTCGCGTTTGAAACACCGGCTCCGGCCCTTTCAACTTCGGCAGGCAGAGTTTTTTTGTAAACTTCAAGAAGTGTTTCCAAGCGCTGTAAATTCTTTTTTGCCCGCATCAGATTTGCTTCAGCCTCTTTATGCCGTGCCAGATACGAAGATTTGTCCAGTTTTGCCAGAAGCTGATCTTTCTCCACATGTTGTCCTTCATTTACGAGGACACTGACAACCCTGCCGCTTACCTGAAAAGAGAGTTCCGACTGAGTTACATCAATGGTGCCCGAATAATACAGTTTTTCAGTATGCGCTTTTCGCTGCCCGAAATAAACAAGGAAACCGACACCAAAAAAAAGAACCAGAAAAGTTATTATAATAATTCGCTTTCTCAAACGTTGACCTCCCTATCAAGTTGATAATTTATATCATTTCATCAAGGAATTAAACAAGAACAAACTTCTTGACACAAGAAATTCAAATTGAACAGGCATTCTTTATTAGTTGCGATAGAGAAATCAATATGTTAATTATATTTTTATGGTTTTTGTTTTCCTCCAACAGGGGAAATAAATAGCAAAAAGGAGGGTTTGATATGATTTATAACGAGGAATTTGAAACGCTGCCCAGGGAAGCTTTGGAAGCGCTTCAACTAAAGAGACTTCAACAAGTGGCGGAACGTGTTTATCATACTGTTGGTTTTTATAAAAAAGTTTTTGATGAAGCCGGTGTTACACCGGATAATATAAAAAGACTGGAAGATATAAGAAAACTTCCTTTTACTGCAAAGCAGGATTTAAGAGATAATTATCCATTCGGGCTGTTTGCGGTGCCTATGAGTAACATTGTCAGACTTCACGCGTCTTCAGGGACTACCGGCAAGCCAACGGTCGTGGGATATACACGAAGGGATATCGAAACGTGGTCAAGACTTATGGCAAGATCTTTTGTTGCCGCAGGCTTAACAAAAAATGATATCATTCACAATGCATATGGATATGGTCTCTTTACAGGAGGACTCGGCGCTCATTACGGAGCGGAGCAACTCGGGGCAAGTGTGATTCCCATGTCAGGCGGAAGCACGAAAAAACAGATCATGATTTTACAGGACTTTGGCCCGACTGCTATAAGCTGCACACCATCATACGCCCTTTATCTCGCAGAAAAGGGAGAAGAAATGGGAATCGACATGAAATCCCTGAATTTACGTGTGGGTATCCTTGGCGCGGAACCATGGAGTGAAAAGATAAGGCAGGAAATTGAAACCAAATTAAATATTACAGCGCTCGATATCTACGGCGCCTCAGAACTGATGGGGCCGGGAGTAGCCATGGAATGTGCTGAGGGGCGTAACGGTCTGCATGTATTTGAAGATCATTTTATCGTGGAAACAATCGACCCGAAAACAGAAGAGGTTGTGCCAAACGGGGAAGAAGGAGAACTGGTATTTACAACTCTCACAAAGGAAGCGTTTCCTTTAATACGATACAGAACAGGAGATATATCCAGATTAATGAAGGAGCCATGCAGATGCGGCAGAACCCTTACAAGAATTGCCCGTATATCCGGTCGTAGTGACGATATGCTGATCATAAGGGGTGTCAATGTATATCCATCCCAGATAGAAAATGTACTTTTAGAAGTCGAAGGACTCGAGCCTCATTACGAGCTTCTCGTGGGGAGAGAAGGTGCGCTGGATACTCTTGAGATTCGTGTAGAAGTAAGTGAATCGGCTTTTTCCGACGAGGTGAGAACGCTCCAGAAACTTGAAAAGCGAATCGTGAAAGATGTCAAAGACTATCTGGGTGTTTCAGCAACAGTAAAACTGGTCGAGCCAAACAGTTTACAACATTTTGTAGGCAAGGCCCGGCGAGTTATTGATAAGAGAAATATCTAGAAAAAAAGGAGGACAACCTATGAAAGTAGAACAGATATCTGTTTTTCTGGAGAATAAGCCGGGGGGGCTTGAATATGTAACCAGAGTTCTTGGTGACGCTGGAATAAATATCAGAGCGTTATCTCTTGCCGATACCTCAGATTTCGGTATTCTCCGGCTTATCGTAAACGATATTGATACAGCGGAAAAAACACTCCAATCCAAGGGTCTTACGGTGAGACGCACATCTGTTGTAGCAGTTGAAGTCCCCGACCATCCGGGAGGTCTTCACAGCATTATCGAAGTTCTGTCAGGGAAGGATATCAATGTCGAATATACGTATGCTTTTGTCGAAAGAAGCGGCGAAAATGCACTGATTATATTCAGATTTGACCGCACCGATGAAGCAATTGATGTTCTTCAGGAAAATGGCTTTACAGTGCTTCCCGGGAACAGGGTTTACCAACTTTGACAGTTTCGTAAAAAACTCCGCTATGCCGTTTTACGGCATTATAATGGAAAGTAACTTGCGGCATAGCTACTCAGGTATCAAACAGCGGGTTGCATTTTTACCGTATGGGCAGGGGAGGGTTTAACCTCCCTTCACGGTTCGACTGAGCGATTCAACGGTTCAACTGAGCTCGCCGAAGGCTGAGCTCATGCCGAAATCTCACGCCGAAGCCAATTTTGCCTGTCTGCGCCTGCCTGTGCCGCCTGCACGGCAGACAGGCAGGCACGAACTTTACTTTACAATTAAGGGACTGAGATCGGGGCAAGGATTCCCCCAATGAAATAGAAAGGGAAGTAGTCCCAGTTAAATGGTTTCTTTAAGAGACTGTGCCGGAAGAGGATAAAAGCTTGACAGAAAGCGGTTTATTGATATATAATTTGCTCAAAATATTATATACTAAGGGGAGTCCAAATGCGGACGCTTATAGATATACAAGATGAGCTTGTGAATGATTTATTAAGAGAAACCAAGGCAAAGACAAAGAAAGATGCAATAGTTACGGCTATAGAATCCTATCTCAGCCAGAAAAGGCGAGAGGCATTAGCCTCCCTGATTGGCAATTACGATTTTGGTTACAATTTAGAAGAGTTAGAAGAGATGAGAAAAGATGACTAAAGTAATCATTGACACCTCTGCCTGGATAGCTTCTTTTCAACGAGAAGGGGATACGGAACTAAAAGGGCTCGTGAAACGGCTCATCACCGAACAAGATGTTCTTCTGCCGGGGATAATAAAGGCCGAGTTCTTGAGGGGAGCAAAAGATGGAAAAGAATACGAAAAACTCAGCGATTTATTGAAAGGGTTGACCTACTTACCAGTAGAAGATAATTTTTGGGGAAGGCTGTCCAGGTTTTCTTTTGAACTTTTTAGAAAAGGTCTTACTGTTCCTCTCACAGATACCTACATAGCCTTAATTGCCATAGAAAATGATGTTCCTATGGTCCATAAAGACAAACATTTTGATCTTATTGCCCAGAAAAAACCTTTGAAAATATTGAGGCCCGAATCTAGTGTTCAGACATAGGACTGGGAA